>MNRZ01000057.1:1499-2351 GCA_001916215.1 Clostridium sp. CAG:307_30_263 | reverse complement strand
ATTGTTCCATTGTCCAGCCTGCTGATAAGCGGTCATCCTTATCCATTTTTCTGTATAAATTGTTATATACACTCTCCCTTTTGGTAGTATCACCATTTAGAGTACCATTTTCATTTAAGAATTCTTTCTTTGCCAGTTCAAACATTTCTTCCCGGCTACTCTCTGGAACAGAAATGATATGTTTATAACTGTTTCTGTTCTCATCCGTTACCGCAAGTCCTGTTAATCCGGTATTCGGATCAATCCAGTCTCCATTTTTGTCATATTGGCTCATCAGGTTCTTAATTGCCTGAACATTCGTAAACATTGCACCGTTTCCATTCTTCATCATCTCACTCAATGCTGCTTTATACTTTTTACTGTTTGTGTCAATCCCTGCTGCTTTTAATTCTGCTGTTCATTTGGGACAACTGAATATTGTTGACTAAATTTGTTTTTGATGTTCCAAATGTCGTTTGAAATAAAAAACCGTAGTCCGTAATTCTTGACATAATCGAAGCCTCCTATCATTAAATTTTTTATATCTGTCATCCGCTTTATTTTTCTTTTTCTATCGACAACCCACTTCTAATATTTTACCTTTTCTGCACCAAGTACGATTTTTTTGCACGAAGTAAGACTTTTTATGAATTGAGGAATAACTCAGCAATAAATTTATTTCCATCACTTTTCAATATTAAATTTCCATCATATTTTTTTACACTGCTCTGAACATTCAGCAGTCCTATTCCACCGCCTTTTCCTTTCGCTGATACCGGAAAACCATTTTTCCACTTTACCTCCCCGCAGTTATTTTCGATGCTGGCAGCTATCATTTTATGGTATGAGCCAATCTTAATCGAAATATATTTC
>MNRZ01000057.1:0-1287 GCA_001916215.1 Clostridium sp. CAG:307_30_263 | reverse complement strand
TTGCTTTAATATGCTTATTTACATCATGTAATATGTGGACGGTTTGATCATATTTTTTTGTCTGCGTCAAATAGTATTCGTATTGTACCTTTGCCTGTTGCTCTAAAGCGATGAGCTGCTTTTCATAATAGTTCTTTTCATCTGCCATTTTAACAAAATATAAAAGGTATAGATCTGCCAGAACAATACACCCCATATTGACTGCACATAAATAATTTTCTTCTCCATTTTTAAAATTCTCTACAATTACACCCATGTTAATCAGATTGTATAGGAGTATCATTCCATACATGATGTACCTTGTCTTTGCATAAGGAATATCGCTCTTTTTCACAAACCTGTTTATGAATGTATAATACAAAAAAATAAGTATTACTTTTGAAAATGTTACCTCAAGGCAGTAAAGCATCGTTTCATTCACATTTTTTATATCTGCTGCCTGCAAAATACATTGTAAAAGAATCACTCCTAATGATTCACAGACAGACATGCAAAATACCAATGCCTCACATTCAATGATACGTCTTAACGGTTTATCCATATCCTCATAATACAGAGCATATGCGATCACCCCCGTCAACACGCCCCAGACCACCAGATTTAATATGGAATGATTGAACATATTGATACAGGTTGTAAAAATCACTGTGACAGTCTCAACCACAATATATACATATCTATTTTGACTGCTTCTTTTATACTTTCCATTCATAAACTGGAACAGTATGGTACTTATGATAAAACAGGAAAGAGCATTACATAATATCAGTAAAATCGTATTCATCGTTTCTCCTATGAATTTTTCTGCAAAAATTTATTTACTTCTTCTCTAAAATCGCTGCTTCTCTTTTGCGCAATCTGGAGTTCTTTTCCATTGTCCAGATAAATGGTAAAGCCTTTTATTTTTTCAATATGCCTTAAATTAACCAGATTTCCTCTGCAATTCACAACAAAATCATAGGGCTGCAGTTCTTCAACCAGTTTTTCAAAAATGCAGTCATACTCATATGTTATATCAGACAACGCTATCAGTACTTTTCTTGATCTTTTTATGTATTCAAAATATAAAATGTCCCTGAGTTTCAATTTGATTGACAGATACTCTTTCCCATTGCTGTCCGTCACTTTATAAAAATCCTTTTCTGCTCCGGTATCCGGCAGTTGATCCAGTAGTTCCAACATCTGCATTTCCAATTTATCATATTCCAGTGGTTTACATAGAAATGAAAATGCATGAACTTCGTTAATGACCTGCATACAATATTCTTCATAACTCGTAATATACAC
>MNRZ01000023.1 GCA_001916215.1 Clostridium sp. CAG:307_30_263 | reverse complement strand
AGGCTATTTTTTTATTTTTTGGTGAATTAAATAAAAAAAGGAGCTGTTGCTCCTAAACTTCAATCAATGAAATTTATTTTTTTACAGCCCCTTTTTTTTGCCTTATATAGCCCCATTTTATTGCAATTAATATAAAATTTTGCTAAAATATGTTTATGTAAATGTCAGGTGAGGTGTGATTATGGATATATTTGATATTATACCTGAAAATTTCTTTTCGATATTATCATCAAAGAATAAAAGATTATATGCTTCTTGTTTAATTGAAGCATTTAAAATATATGAAACGGGTTCAATTTTAGGAACTGATAAAAAACTTCTTGCAGATGAATTGACTAATTTTTTAGAAAATTCTAATCTTGCTTTTGATAAGGATGAAGATTTAGATGATGAGGATGCTAATGAGGCCTCAAACTCTAAAAAAAGTTTGGCCTATTATGCCCTTAGAAAAATAGAAGAAGCTGGTTGGATTTACGTCGACGTAAATGCTGATTATGAAGAAATTGTCAATTTTACAGATGCTGGTATTACACTATGTGAGGCTTTACTTAAGGTTGCTCCCCAATATGTATATAATGATAGCGATGATTATGTTGATGATTTACCATATTTAAATCCAAATGAGTATAATGGTTATATTTATACTATTTATTCATTGTTAACTAATCCGATTAATCGTGATTATCCTTTGATTTTAGAGCAGGTTTATTCAAATACAAGACAGCTTTTAAGAGCGATAAGAAGACTAGATTCAAGAATGAAGGACTATATTCAAACGGTTGTAGATACCTCTGAAATTAAAGATTTAATTGGACGACTAATTGATTATAAAAATGAGCTTTTAGATAATGGCTATGTTAAATTAAAAACCGGAGATAATATTAATAAATATCGTCTTCCAATTGTAACAAAACTTGAAGAATATGAACAAAATGAAGCTATAATGTATACACTAATAGAGGACTATAAGCAAAAATATCGTACTCTCGACGATCCAAGCCATAGAGTTTATCATGATCTTGATGATATGATAGATGTATTTAATAGTCTTGATTCATTTATTAGTGAAATCGATTATAAAAATAAGCGTTATATCGATTCTACAATTGGAAAAATTAAGTTTTTATTAACGGAAGATGATAATATCACAGGTAAGCTTAATACAATTTTAAAGTATATTAAGCTTGAGGGTAAAGCTAATCATATGGACTTGGCTATTAATACGGTTCAACAAATGTTTACCCTAAGACAAACTAAAACCTATGATCAGGAATCGTCTTTATACGCTCCTCGTGGTAGATATTCAAGAATTGATAATCAAATGCTTGATTTATCAACATTCGATTTTGATGAATCAACGGAAGAATATTTAAGAGAATACGGCTTACCATATGAGGAAAAAGAAATACGTGCTTTCTTTAATAAATATCAAATTGATGGTGAAATGTTAGCATCTAATGTATGTCATCCTAATACGGATTTAGATACAGTAATGATGTTAATTTATACTTTAATTTATGCTTGTGAGCAATCATGGGATGTTACTAAGCTTGATGATGAGGTTAAGCATTACAAGTTTACATTTACAAATTTTATTATTAAGGCTGGTGAATAATAATGTTGGATTCATATGAAAGATTAACTAATGTTCAGAAGGCAACATTCAAAGATATAGCAAATAAGCTTCTTGCGAGTACTTTCCTTGCAAGAGATAAGAAGGATAATAAGGACAATTATTATTTTGTCGTTTCTTATAAAGAAGTATTTGATGAATTTTTTGCAATTTTAGGTTATGAGGTTAAGCTTGATCAAGGTGTTGGCTCAATTATGCTTAAAAGTGATCAAAATACAGGCTTCCTTAAACTTCGTCGTGATGAAACTATTATCTTACTTATTTTAAGAATTTTATATCATGAACGTTTAAAGGAAACATCATTAAACGAAAATGTTGTAATTACAGTTTTAGATATTCATGAAAAATATAATTTCCTTGAAATAAAGAAGAGAATCAATAAAACGGATTTAGTTTCAGCGCTTCGTTTATTCCGTCGTTTTAATTTAATTGAAACAATTGGTGATATTACAATGTCAAATACAAAGGTAGTTATAATGCCAACTATTCTATATGCAATCAATACAGAAGAAATTACAGAGGTTTATAATACCGTTTCAAGAATTGTTAGTGAAGCAGGTGATGAGGAATGAAAAAGTTAACAAAAATTAGATTAATTAATTGGCATTACCTTGCAAATGAAACAATTAATGTTAAAAATAATGTTTTACTTACAGGGCCTAATGCCTCTGGTAAATCAACCATTTTGGATGCTATTACCTATGTTATAACAGCTGGTGATACACAATTTAACCTTGCAGCTAATGAAAAAGGTAAACGTGATTTAAGAGGTTATATTAAGTGTAAGCTTGGTCTTGAGGATAAGGAATACTTAAGAGATGGTAATGTTACTGGTGATATTTGTCTTGAATTTTATGATGAAACCGAAGATAAATATTTCCTTGTTGGTGTTGTTATGGATGCATTCGGTGATTTAACACCTGTAAAGAGTCTTTTCTATCTTGCAAGTAACACTAGAATGAATGATCAATACTTTGTAAGCGATGATAATCATATTTATTCAACTGTTGAATTTAGAAAGACAAATAGCTCATTTGAGTATTTTCTATCTAAACGTGATGCGAAGCGTGGCTTTAGAACTGCTTTTGGTTCTATTAATGAAGATTTCTTTAGAATGATTCCTAAGGCTTTAGCTTTTAAGCCTATTTCTGATGTAAAGGAATTTATTTATCAAAACATTCTCGAGGAAAAGCAAATTGATATTTCACCAATTCAGGATTCAATCAGATCATATAAAATTCTTGAGGAAACTCTTAAGGTTATTAAGGCCAAAATTAATGATCTACATGACATGCAAGAGCTTTATAATCAGCTTTTAAGTGTAAATGAGGATAAAAAATATTTAAGCTATCTTTTAAAATTATTTGAGCTTGAAAATTATGATTCTAAAAAGGGTGATCTAGAAACACAAATTGCCATCATGAATGAAAGAAGAGAATCAAAACTTCAAGAAATAAACCGTCAAGATACTTATATTGAGTCTCTTAATGAAAGAAGTAAGGAATTATATAAGGTACTTTCTAATAATGATGATTTTAAAGCTGAAGAATATGTTGATAAGCAGATTAATCAGGTTAAGAATGAACTTCGTGAATATGATGGTGTTGAAGAAAACTATTTAAAGCGTGCATCAGTAATTAAGGATACAATTAATCGCATTCGTCATGAAAATGATTCTCCATTATTTAAAGAGTTTGCAAACGTTCCTCTTTCTAATATTGACCCTTTAATGATTCAAAACACTAAACAGGAATTAATTAAATATGATAAAGAATTCCAAGATGTTATTAATGAAAATCTGATATCTACTGGTAAGCTTCAAAGTGCTAAGGATGAAAAAGTTAAAGAGATGAATGAGGTAAGAAATGCAATTGCATCTCTTGGCCAAAATCGTTTAAATTATTCACCGGATGTTTTAGGTATAAGACAAGATATTGTTGAAGGCTTAAAGCGTAAGTTTAATAAGGATATATCTGTTCATATTTTTGCTGAGCTTATTGAAATTAAGGATAAAGAATGGGCAAGAACAATTGAAGCATATTTAGGTAATCGTCGTTTTGACCTTATTGTTGAGCCAACGTATTATGATGACGCTCTTGAGATATTTGCTAGAAACAAAGGGAAGTATCGTTCTTATGGACTAGGACTTGTAAATACGCAGGAAATGCAACGATTCAAGGATTATTCTAAAAACTCTCTTGCTGAAATTATGGATTCAATTAATCAAGACGCAAGATATTATATTAATTTTACCTGTGGTAATGTTATAAGATGTGATCACGAATATGATCTTAAGAAATATCAAACATCTATTACTAATGATGGTTTAATTTATCGTGGCTTCGTTGTAAGAAACATGAATTTAAATGTGGATCGTTTTATTGGTAAGAGTGCTCTTGGTGAACAAACAGAGTATTGGAATTCAAAGGGTAATGTCTTAAAGACGGAATATTATGAAATAAATAATAAACTTAATGTTTTACGTGAACAAAATGAAGCATTAAGATCATTTGATTTGAAAACTTTAATCTCATCTCTTGATAAGGTTCTAAGATTTAATGAATTATCAAGACAGCTTTCAGAATTAAATGTGAAAAAGGCCTCTATTAAAAAGCTTTCTGTGTCTGAAATTGAAGAAGAATATCAAAAGACTAATCAATTAATCAAGCAATCTGATGCTAAAAAGATGCTTGCTGTATCAGAAATTGGTTCAATTAAATCTACAATTGAAACTTTTGAACGTCAAATAAAGGATTTAGATACTAATAAGGTTCTAATTCAAAAAGAATTAGGTGAGCTTATGGCTGACAATCTTGAGCTTGAGGTAAAGGCCAAGGATGAATATAAGGATCTTGTAGCGCAAATGGCTGTTCCTCGTGCAATTGATGATGTTAACAGTCGTATGAGTAAATGTGATCAAAATTATGATAATTTAGCTGATGGATTAACTAATAAGCAAATGAAGTATATTAATACATATGCATCTAATTTGGCTCTTGGTACATCAGAAATGCCTCACTATCTAGATGAATTAAATAAGCTTGAAAAATCTACATTAGTAGAGCAAGAGGAGCAAGTTCGTAAAGCTCGTGAGACAGCTGAAATTATTTTTAAGGAAGACTTTATTTCTAAGCTTCGTAATAATATAATGACAGCTGAGGCGGAAATTTCTAAGATTAATGATACTCTTAAGTCAATTAAGTTTGGTCGTGATTCTTATGAATTTATTTTCCCTAAATCAAGTCAATATGCAGCGTTCTATGATATGTTTAAGGCTGATTCTATAAGTGATGGCCGTTCAATTTTTAACTATGATTTTGAACAGCAGTATAATGAACAGCTTGATATGTTATTTACATCTCTTGCAAGTGACGAATTAAACTCAAATGGTGCAATTAGTAAATTTACTGATTATCGTACATATATGGATTATGATATTAAGATTATCAATGAATTTGGTGAATCAATGCTTTACTCAAAGGTATTTAAAGAAAAATCCGGAGGTGAAACTCAGGTTCCATTCTATGTAGCTATCATTGCTTCATTTGTCCGTATTTATTCGCAAAATAAAACCGCAAATCGTGATTCAATTGGTTTGGTTATTTTTGATGAGGTTTTTGATAAGATGGATGCTAATCGTATGAAATCTATGATGGACTTTATTTCAACGATGCCACTTCAGGTTATTATTGCATGTCCGCCTCAGCGTACGGCTATTTTACAAAATTATGCTGATACAACTCTAGTTATGATGAGAAAGAATAATCATGCGTCTGTTATTCCTTTTGAAACTAATGATGGCTATGATGTGGGAAGGGAGGCTAATTAATATGGGTTTATTTTCAAAATCAAAAAAAGTAAATGAATATGAAGAAGCTTCTAATAATTTAAATAATGAGGCTACAACACTAGCCTCAGAAAGAGTTATTTTTGAACAAATTCAAGATGATGATGAAAGAGCGGCCTTTTTGGTTGATCAAATGAAGCTTGGAAGCCCTTTAATTATTAATTTTGAAAAGCTTCCAATTATGGGTGTAAATAAACTTTTAGCTTTTTTTGCAGGTGCTTGTTATGCTGTTGATGGTAATACTGTAAAAATTAATGATTATACCTATTGTTTTGCTCGTAAGGAAGAATTTTCTGATGGTTCATTAAATGAACTACTTCACCAAATCTAAAAAAATTACTTGTACTAAATTATTAAATAGTATATAATTATTTCGTATATAAACATTGATGAGTTAGACGAAAGGTAACGCACATTCAAGCGAGTTGGGATGGTGAAAGCCAACAATAGTTATCTTTAGATCACTAACAAAAATGGACATTCGATGAGGGTGTTCCGTCTTCCGCGTTAAGGAATAATGAGTGCTAGGTTTTCCTAGAATTAAGGTGGTAACACGTCAATGGCGTCCTTTTTTAAGGACGTTTTTTATTTTTTTAAGGAGGAATAAAATGAAGGATTACAAAGATACCCTTTTAATGGGTAAAACAAATTTTGAAATGCGTGGTAATTTAGGTCAAAAGGAACCTTTAATTCAAGAAAAATGGAATCAAAATCATGTATATGAGAAAGTATTAGAAAAAAATAAAGGATTACGTGAATATACACTTCATGATGGACCACCATATGCTAATGGAGATATTCATTTAGGCCATGCTTTAAATAAAATTTTAAAGGATATTATCGTAAGATATAAAAATATGAATGGATTTTATTCTTTATATATTCCCGGATGGGATACACATGGCCTTCCTATTGAAAATGCTTTACAAAAGTCAGGTGTAAATAGAAAGGAAATTCCTTTATCACAATTTAGAGATTTATGTGCTGAATATGCTTATAAGCAGGTTGAACGCCAAAAGGTTGGGTTTAGACGTTTAGGTGTTATGGCTGATTGGGATCATCCTTACATTACTTTAACACATGATTTTGAACGTGATCAAATTAGAGTTTTTGGTAAAATGGTTGAACGAGGTTTAATTTATAAAGGCCTAAAGCCAGTTTATTGGTCACCATCTTCAGAATCTGCTTTAGCTGAGGCTGAAATTGAGTATAAGGATGTAACAAGTAAGTCTATTTACTTTAAATTTCCAATTGTTGAACAAGAAGGGGAGCTTAAGGGTGCATCGTTCCTTGTTTGGACAACAACTCCGTGGACATTACCTGGAAATGTCGCTGTTTGTGCAGGACCAGAAATTGATTATTGCTTAATTGATTCAAATAAGGGCAAATTATTATGTGCTGAGGCTTTATTAAACGCTTTGAAGGAGTCATTAGGCCTTGAAAATATTAATGTTTTAAAACACTATAAAGGAAATGAGCTTTTAAATATTAAGTACAAACATCCACTATATGATGATCGTTTTGGCATTTCGATTAATGCTGATTATGTTACTACAACTGATGGTACAGGATTTGTACATATCGCTCCTGGATATGGAGAAGAAGACTATGAGGCAGGTAAAAAATATGGCCTACCTATGCTAGTATATGTAGATGATAAGGGTATTCAAATGCCTCAAACTGGCAAATATGCTGGTATGTTCTATGAAAAATCAGAAGATCCAATTATCGAAGATTTAAAGGAAAAAGGTTTATTATTAAAGCTTCAACCTATTACTCATAGCTATCCACATGATTGGCGTACTAAAAAGCCTGTTATTTTTAGAGCTACACCTCAATGGTTCGCATCTATTGATCCAATTAAGAATGAAATTTTAGAGCAAATTCATAAGGTTAAATGGAATCCAACATGGGGTGATACACGTATTTCAAATATGATTCGTGATCGTCATGATTGGTGTATTTCAAGACAAAGAGCATGGGGTGTTCCTATTCCAGTATTTTATTGTGAGGATGGAGAGTCTATTCTTGATCCGGTTGTAATTGAACATGTTGCTCAAATTTTTGATGAATTTGGTTCAAATGAATGGTTTAAGCGTGAAGCTAAGGATTTATTACCAGAAGGTTATTCAAATCCTCATTCTCCAAATGGTATTTTCAAAAAAGAAATGGATATCATGGATGTATGGTTTGATTCAGGTTCAAGTCATAAGCTTCTTGAAAGAAGAGGTTTAAAGTATCCAGCTGATTTATATCTTGAAGGCTCAGATCAATACCGTGGATGGTTTAATTCATCAATTATTACGGGTGTTGCAACAACCGGTGTTGCTCCATATAAGGCTGTTTTATCACATGGATTCACTCTTGATGGTGAAGGCAGAAAGATGTCAAAATCTTTAGGTAATACAGTTGATCCGATTAAGGTATGTAATGAAAATGGTGCCGATATTTTACGTCTTTGGGTTTCATCTGTTGATTTTAAATCTGATTTCGTTATGTCAAAGGAGCTAATTAAGCAAGTTTCTGATTCTTATCGTAAGATTCGTAATACTATTAAGTTTATGCTTGCTAATCTTGAAGGCTTTAATCCGGATGAGGCTGTTTCATTAGACGAAATGCCAAATGTTGATAAATATATGATGATTAAACTTAATGGTTTGGTTAATAGCCTTCATGAGGCTTATGATGCATTTGATTTTAATGCTGTTTATAAGACTTTAAATACTTTTATTGCTAATGATTTAAGTGCATTCTATCTTGATTTTGTTAAGGATATTTTATATATTGAGCCTGCATCATCCATTACCAGAAGAAGTGTACAAACAGTATTATATAATGCTGCTAAGATTTTAATTACAATGACAAGCCCAATTATTCCTCATACTGCGTCAGAAGCATATGAGTTCTTACCTGGAAAGAAAGAAATTGATGTATATCTTGAGGATATGCCTAAGGTTTGTGATTATTCTAAGTATACATCTTTAGAGGCTGATTTTGATGAATTTATGACTTATCGTCAAGAAATTTTAAAGGCTTTAGAAGAAGCACGTGCAAGTAAAGTAATTGGTAAGTCATTTGCCGCAAAATTAACTTTAACATTAGATGAACACGCTAGTGATTTATTTAAACGCTTGAATGCTAATATTGCACAAATTTTAATTGTTTCTCAATATGAAGAGGTTAAGGGCGATAGCTTTAAGGCTACTGTAGAAGCTGCTCAAGGACATGTTTGTTCAAGATGTTGGGCAACTGTGCCTGAAGTTTTAGATGATGAGCTTTGTCCAAGATGTCATAATATTGTTTTAAGTTTCTATGCAAATCCTCGTATGTAATGATGATGGTGTATCATCACCTATCCTTGAGGCTTTAGCTTTAATGCTAAAGCCTTATGGTGAGGTAATGGTTATTGCACCTTCTTTTAATCAAAGTGCTAAATCGCATTCAATTAATATTGAAGAACATAATGCATCTGAACTTACTTTTTATAAGGAAGTAGAAGGTATAAAATTTTATCAACAACCATATACTCCCGTTCAATCAGTACTTTTTTGCTTAAAATTTACTAATTTTAAACCAGATTTAATTGTTTCAGGGATTAATAAAGGTTATAATTTAGGAATTGATACTTTTTATTCAGGCACAGTAGCTGTTGCAAGAGAGGCTTGTTTAAAAAGTATATATTCGTTAGCTTTTTCAGTCGCTTATGATTACGAAGCAAATGATTTAATATTTGTAAGAAAAATGCTTGATACTATAATGAAATTTAAATTATATAGTAAGAATTATAGTCTTAATATTAATATTCCCAAAAATATAAAAGAATTTAATTTCGAATTTTGTCCTATAGACTCTGTTTTTGAAAAATGTAAGACGGATATTAGTATAATTAATGAAGGAAAAATAAGTGTTTCCCCTTTAACCGTAAAAATGACTGACTACTCCGCTCTTTTAGATATGAAGAAGATTTTTGACATTTAGTGTCAAAAATGATAAAATTAACATTGGAAGTGATAAAATGAAATTTCGTTACTATTTTTTTAAAGAAAGAACCCGTGTTTACGATAAAGCCGAGTTATTAACTTATTTAGAAGCTCAGCCTTATATGAGATTACTTCAAGAGGGTGCAATCAAGGTAGCTAAATATCATAATACAGTAATTAATATGGACGCAGATTTCATTTTTAATACAAAATCAATTGTATCAAATATTCAAAGACTTGATCCTAAATATTTAGATTTGAATATTTATGTTGAGTTTGATGTTTTAAACAATACATATAAGGTTTCAAAAATAGTTGATATGATTGAAGTGATTTGTAAAAGATTTGGTTTTTCTGTTTATAATGAGTATTTTGAAGATGTTTCTCCTTTTAAAAGATCACTTTTAATTAATGCTTTTGAGCTTGTAAAGGTTGGATATAAGAAAAAATATGAAGAGGAGTTTATGAATTATTCTCGTCTTGATAAGGAATCTCTTGCAAGTATTTACTCATTCTTGGAGATAAAAGATCAAATTCAAAATCTTGATGGATATGATTTTTTAAATTATGTTTTCTTTAAAGAAAATGAATCACGTCGTGTTTATGTCGGTGTAGATATGGACTTAAAAAAACCATTTGTTATTCCACCATGCGTAAAGCTTGTAAGAATTGATACTGGTACTAGTAGAATAATTGTATCCTATGAAGATTTAAAAAAGAAAATAGATAAATATTTAGGTCTTGTTGATGCGAGACTATATGATGTTTTAATGGTTGATGAAAAGAGTTTTAAAAAGGCTCGTAAGATCATTTTAAAAACTAAATTTGATGAGGTAAAGGTAGCGCTTAAGGAGGTACCTTTTGCGCAAGTCCTTGACTTATAAACTAAAGAAAGAAGAGGAATATATATGAAAGATAGTAAGTACATTGATCACACATTATTAAAGGCAACAGCTACACGTGAGCAAATTGCCAATCTATGTGCCGAAGCAAACAAATATGATTTTAAGAGTGTTTGTGTAAATCCATATTGGGTATCTTTTGCTCATGAATTATTAGGTGGTAGCGATGTTTTAGTTTGTACTGTAATAGGATTCCCACTTGGTGCAAATACTAAAGATGTAAAGGCTTATGAAACAACAAGAGCAATTGCCGATGGTGCTGATGAGGTCGATATGGTAATTAATGTTGGTGAGGCTAAAGCTCATAATTGGAATTATGTTTATGAAGACATTAAGGCTGTTGTAGATGCTGCAAATGGTGTTACAACAAAGGTTATTATTGAAACATGTTATTTAACTGATGAAGAAAAGGTAGAAGCTTGTAAGTGTGCTAAGCGTGCTGGGGCTGATTTTGTTAAGACTTCAACTGGCTTTGGTACTGGTGGAGCTACTGCTTGTGATGTTAAGCTTATGCGTGAAACTGTCGGTCCAGATATGGGCGTGAAGGCATCAGGTGGGGTTCATAATAAGGCTGAATTTGATGAAATGATTAAAGCTGGCGCTTCAAGAATTGGGGCATCATGCGGCGTACAAATTGTAGAAGGAGGTTCATCTAATGAGCAATACTAATATTCCAACTCCTCATATTGAATGTAGGGATGAAAATTTAATTGCAAAAACAGTTTTACTTCCAGGAGATCCTCTTCGTGCGAAGTTTATTGCAGATAATTTTTTAACAGATGTTGTTAAATTTAATGGTGTAAGAAATATGTTTGGCTATACAGGAAAATATAATGGAAAGCTTATTTCTGTTATGGGTTCTGGTATGGGTATGGCATCTTTAGGTATTTATGCTTATGAACTTTATTCATTCTATGGCGTTGAAAATATTGTCAGAATTGGCTCAGCTGGTGCGTATTCAAAGGATTTAGCTGTATATGATACTGTTTTAATTAAGGATGCTTGGAGTGAATCGACATTTGCTAAGGTTGCATTTGGTTATGAAGAAGATGTACTGTCATCTAATGATGAATTAAATAAGTATTTACACTCACAAGCTAAGAAGCTTGGCATTGAGTTAAAAGAGGGTCGTGCCCATTCATCCGATGTTTTCTATCATCCAAATCCAAATTTTAGTTGGCAATCTGTAAGAGATGAGCATGGTTGCGGTGCCGTTGAAATGGAGTCTTTTGCATTGTTTGCAACTGCAAAATATCTTAATAAACGTGCTACATGCCTACTTACAATTTCTGATTCATTTATTACCCATGAGGTTACAACTGCAGAAGAACGTCAAAATTCATTCACAAATATGATGAAGATTGCACTTTCTTTAGCTGATTTCTAATGCTTGCCCTTTTTAGGGCATTTTTTAAAGAAAGGACTGGTGAATATTATGGCAGAATTAAAGTCTGAAGAAGAAAGAGATTATGAAGCTGAAATCGAAAAAATCATTGATAGTAATATTTCTGATGATGAAAAGCGTAAGCAGCTAGATGATTATCATGAAAGTGATATTGCTAATGTCGTTGAAAAACTTACCAAGGATGAACGTATTAAACTTTATAAGATTTTAGGTAATGAAAAAACAGCTGAGGTTTTCTCTTATTTAGAGGATGTCGATGATTATGTTGACGAACTTGATTATGATAAGGCTGCTGATATCATTCAGGAGATGGATGCCGACGATGCGGTCGATGTTCTTGATGAGCTTGATGATAAGGATAAAATTAAAATCATTGATTTAATGGACAATGATACTAAGGATGATATTCACCTGATTGAATCATACGATGATGATATGATTGGTTCTAAAATGACTACAAATTATATCTCTATTTCTTATGGCTCAACCGTAAAACAAGCAATGAGAATGCTTATTCAAGAGGCTGCAGATAACGATAATGTTTCAACAATTTATGTAATAAAAGAAAATAATGTATTTTATGGCTCAATTGATTTACGTGATTTAATTATTGCAAGAGAAGATACAAATCTTGATGATATAATAAAAACATCTTATCCCACTCTTGTTACAACAACCCTTGTAAGTGATTGCTTACATGAAATTAAGGAATATGGACTTGATTCAATTCCCGTATTAAACAATAATCATCAGCTTGTTGGAGTTATTACGGCTGATGATATTACTGAATCTGTTGGTGAAGAATTGCAAGATGATTATGCTAAACTCGGAGGTTTAACAGAAAATGATGATCTTGATGAATCAACTTTTTCATCAATAAAGAAAAGACTTCCTTGGTTAATTGCACTAATGTTTTTAGGACTTGTTGTATCGATGATGCTTTCAACGTTTGAAACCGTTATTGCTGTTTTACCAGCCATTGTATTTTTCCAATCAATGGTTTTAGATATGGCTGGAAATGTTGGTACGCAGTCGCTTGCGGTTACAATTCGTGTCATATCTGATCAAGAGGATGAACATGTTTATGGAAAAACAATTTTAAAGGAGCTTCGTGTTGGTTTTTTAAATGGTCTAATTTTAGGTGTTGTTTCCTTTATTTTTGTCTTTGCTTTTTTATGTATTCGTAAGCAGCCAATTGTAGAGGGTGATCCTTTTATGGTTTATGAATGCTTAAAAGCAGCGGGTATTGTTGGTATTTCCCTTTTAGTTGCTATGACTGCGTCAAGTATTGTTGGTTCTTTTGTACCAATTTTACTTACTAAAATTCATGTAGATCCAGCTGTTGCATCAGGACCATTTATTACTACCTTAAATGATCTTTTAGCAATTGCAATTTATTATGGACTAGCTTGGCTATTGTTTTTAGTTTTATAAAAATTAATTCATTTCCTTTGGGAGATGAATTTTTTTTAATCTTAATGCATACATTTTTATTGGTGAGAAAGTGCAAAAAAAGGATAAGCTTTATTGGTTTTATGATGAACTTATGATTGAAAATTACATCAAAATAAAAGAAGTTTTAAATAATTCAATTGAACTTGAGCACTTTTTAATAACCGGGACTAAACTTCAAATTAGTAAGATGGATGGTTATTTGCTTGTAATTAAAGGACAAATTATGATGGTAAGGAGAAAAAATGATGAACATTTATAGCATTAAGATGAAGAAGAGTTTGTTTTTTAAGTATAGTGAAAAAATTGTAGCTTCAAGCGTAAAGGTTTTAGATAACTTTGTATATTTTAAAACGGATGGGATTACCAAAAAATATTTAGATGAAAATAAAATAAATTATACTTTATCGGAAAATGAAATCACAAAAATTAAAAAAAGAATCCTCCAAAATCTTATTTTAATTTTATCATGCTTAATATTTGTTTTAGTTTTATACATTAATACCATGCGTGTAAGTAATATTTGTTTTAATGGCGAGTACATTATTAATAATCAAATTGAAGAAAAAATAAAAAAAGAATATACGCATTTTATGTTCTGGAATTTTATTAGTATTGATTTTGAGGAATTATCAAAAAATCTTCGTATTAGCTTTTCAGATTATGAGTGGATTAGTGCTTATAAGGATGGAGCTACTATTTATGTTATTATTAATAATAATGAACAAACAGCTAAAGTTGAACAATATGGTAATATTGTAGCTAAAAAAGACGCTATTATAAAAAAATTTATAGTTTATAATGGAAAGTCTAATGTTTGTGAAAATCAATACGTAAAAAAAGGTGATGTTTTAATTTCTGGACAAGTTAGTGAATCATTTGTTGAAGCACGCGGAGCTGTATTTGGAATAACCTATGAAGAAAAAGAAATATCTATTGATAAAAGTATCACAGAGCTTAAAGAAACTGGTAATTCATATAATTATAATTTATTTTCAATATTTAATAATAATTTTTCTCTTGGAAAGAAAAATAAATTTGAATCATATAACACTAAAAAAACTTTGAAATTTAATTTATTTAATTTTTTTAAAATATATAAAATTGAAGAACTTGAATTATGTGATATAATAAAAGAGTATACATTTGACACGGCACGTGATTATGCAATAGCACAAATCATAGATGATTTTAATTTAAATCGTCATTATGAGGCAGAAAGTCTTGAAAGAATTGAGTTATTAAATCATAAGGAAGATAGTAGCATGTATACATTTAAATTTTTATTAAAGAAAGTGGAATCAATAGGTGTATTCCAAAGGTACTGATATTTATGAAATTAAGCATTAATTTAAAAGATATTGAAACAATTAAAGCCATTAGTGGCGTAGGTAATCAGAATATTAAATTAATTGAAGAATTATATAATATTAAGCTTGAGCTTTTGCTTGATGGTATTATGTATAATAGTGATAGCAAGATAATACAAGATAAGCTTGATAAAATGTTTAATATCTTTTTATTTATGCTTGAAAACCAATATTCAATTTCTAGTAGAGATATAATTTATATTAAAAATTTACTTGATGAGGATAAGGCAGATTTATGCTTTTCATTATATAAGAAAAAAGAAATGCTAGAAAGAAATTTTTTAGGTAAAGCGATTTATCCTAAAACACTTAAGCAAAGAGAATATATTAATGCTCTTGAGAGTCATGATATTGTTTTTGGAGTTGGTCCTGCTGGTACAGGTAAAACCTATTTAGCAGTTGTATATGCTGTATCGTTGTTAAAAAAAGGAATTATTAAACATCTTATATTAACAAGACCAGCTGTAGAAGCAGGTGAATCTTTAGGCTTTTTACCAGGTGATTTAAAGGAAAAGATTGATCCATATTTAAGACCACTTTATGATGCCCTTTATGATACATTAGGTCTTGAGACAACTGCTTCTTATATTGAAAGAGGTATAATTGAAATTGCTCCTCTTGCCTATATGCGTGGAAGAACGCTTGAAAATGCTTATGCAATTTTAGATGAAGCACAAAATACAACACAAATGCAAATGAAAATGTTTTTAACACGTCTTGGCTTTAACTCTAAAATGGTTATAACAGGTGATATTTCGCAAATTGATTTACCTCAAGGAAAAAAATCGGGTCTCATTGAAGCGTGTTATTTGTTTAATGATGTAAAGCAAATTAGTATTGTTAAATTTGAAAAGTTGGATGTGGTTCGTCACCCTCTTGTTCAAATCATTATTGATAAATATGATAGTAAGGAAGTGAAGTGATACCTAAAGGGTATTATTATATGTTTAATACAGTTTTTATAATTCTTGAAATTGTTGGTACAATTGCTTTTGCGATATCAGGAGCTATGACAGCAATTAATAGACGTTTAGATGCTTTAGGCGTCATTATATTAGGGGTTGTAACAGCTTGTGGTGGAGGACTTTTAAGAGATATAATGCTTGGCGTTTTTCCTCAAAGTTTGTTTATTGATTCCCTTTATGTAATTATTTCTGCTTCAACAAGCTTACTGCTTTTTATTGTATTTTACATTATTAAGGATGATTCATTAACAGAAAAAAAGTGGTATAATGATCTTCTTACAATAACTGATGCAATAGGTCTTGGTGCTTTTGTTGTTGTTGGAGCTGATGTTACTATTTCAAAGATGGCAGAAGGTCTTAATGGAAATGGTTTTTTAATTGTTTTTATGGCAACAATTACAGCCGTTGGTGGTGGAATGCTTAGAGATATTTTTGCGGCAAAGGTTCCTAATATTTTTTGTAAACATATCTATGCAGTTCCAACTATTATTGGTGCCATTATTTACTATATATTGTATAAAGTAGGATGTAATCCCTACGTAAATATTTTTTTAGTCACATTCTTTATTATTGCTATAAGACTTTTAGCATATCATTATCGTTGGAAACTTCCAATAGTTCATTTTAAAAATCATGAATAATTGTGATACTTTTTCTAGACAATTTTTCTTTAATTAAATAAAATGAAGATATCTTTTGAAAGGAAGTTATACTTATGAATTTTAAAGTTGAATTACCAAAATTAATTGATGTTGATTATGTATTAGAAGATTATGGGCATGTTTCTAATAATCCCAAAGAAAATGGCGTTTTAATTCAATCGCTTATTGATAAATGTTCTTTAAATGGTGGCGGAAGAATTGTTCTTCCGGCAAAATATATTTCATCTTCACCAATCGTTTTAAAGGATAATGTTAATTTATATTTACCATTAAATTGTTATTTGTTTTTTCCAAAGAAAAAAGAGTTTTATCAAGTAAAAATGGCTAATTGGGAAGGCATGGAATGTATGAGATGTAATAGCCCAATTAGTGCATATAAGGTATCTAATATTGCTATTACAGGACGTGGAACAATAGACGGCGATGGTTTTTCTTGGAGACCACTTAAACAGTTTAAGGTTCCTCAAAAATTCTTTGATAAATGCCTTCAAAAATCACCCTATGTTATTGAAGGAAAAGAGAGTTTGATTTGGTTTCCATCTAAATCAAGTTATGAGGGATGTCTTTTAACTGAGGCTAAAATGGATTTAAATTTAGCTCAAGAATATTATGATTTTTTTAGACCTGTTTTAATTTCTATTGTTGAGTGTGATCATATTCTTATTGAAGGAATTATATCATCTAATAGTCCTGCTTGGAATATTCATCCTTTATTTTGCTCACATTTAACTATGAATAATGTTATTGTTAAAAATGAATATTCTGCTCAAAATGGCGATGGTGTTGATGTTGAATCATGTACAAATGTTGAAATTAAAAATTCAACTTTTGAGGTTGGTGATGATGGTATCTGCATTAAGGCTGGAAAAAATAAGAAGGCACGATTGATTAAACGCCCAACTAAAAATGTATATATCCATGATTGTATGGTATATCATGCCCATGGTGGTATTGTAATAGGTTCGGAAATGAGTAGAGGAATTGAAAATTTATGGTGTACAAATTCAACATTTGTTGGTACTGATATTGGAATTCGTTTTAAATCTGCGATAGGACGTGGCGGAGTTGTATCTGATATTCATATTGAAAATATTAATATGGTAGATATTTTAAATGAGGCCATGATATTTAATATGGATTATTCATTGTTTAAAATGGAGCATGAAACAACTGATGATGTTGTTACAACAGACCCATCAGATATTCCATATTTTAGAGATATCTATATTAATAATGTTTATTGCTCATCATCAAAGACTGCTCTTAAGGTTGTTGGAATAAATGATAAAACAATTGATAAAATTTATATTAAGGATTCTTATATAAATTCTTTAAATACTTATACTTTGAAAAAATGTGGTAAAGTTCATTGTGAAAATGTAACATTTAATATTAATGGTAAAGAAGAATTTATAGAAAATAAAGATTTATCACTTGATATTTAAAATAATAGATTTATAATTATTTTAGCCTACTATAAATAAATCAAGAGATATTTGAAAAAATATTTAAATTTATTTATATCAAGCATAAAAATCCTCGATTTTATCATTTTTTAAAAACG
>MNRZ01000073.1 GCA_001916215.1 Clostridium sp. CAG:307_30_263 | reverse complement strand
GGCTATTTTTTTATTTTTTGGTGAATTAAATAAAAAAAGGAGCTGTTGCTCCTAAACTTCAATCAATGAAATTTATTTTTTTACAGCCCCTTTTTTTTTTTATTAAAATAATATATAATATTGCTGATAAATTTATGGTGGTGAGGCAATGCTTAAATGTGGTATTGATATTGGAGGAACCAATATAAAATTTGGCTTTTTTGATGGTGAAAAAAAGGTAAATTCAGTGGTGATAAAAACACCTAAGGTAAAGGAAAAGGTAATTCCTTCAATTGTTTGTGAAATTAAGAAAAAATATAAACCAAATGATATTTTAGGTTATACTGTAGCTATACCAGGTGTTGTACTTAATGATGTTGTTGTATTTGCACCTAATACGGATATTTTTGGCTTAAATTTTAAAGAGGAACTAGGCTTATTACTTGAAAATGATAATATAATTGTTGAAAATGATGCTAATCTTCAGGCTATGGCAGAGGCTAAAGCTACAGGCCTTGATGATTTAATTTTAATATCAATAGGAACAGGCTTAGGTGGTGGAATCATTATTGATGGTAAGCTTCTTAATAAAAATGGCTTTGCAGGAGAAATTGGCCATATAAAGGTTCATTTTGGGGTTAATAGTCGAATGTGTGGTTGTGGTAAGCTTGGATGTAGTGAGGCTTATGTTTCTTGCAAAGCAATCGTTAAGGATTATAATGATATTAATCATACTAATGTTAATTCAAAGGAATTATTTGATTTAGCTAGAGCTAAGGATAAGCTTGCGATTAAATGTATTAATGATTGTGCTAGATATCTTGCTATTACAATTGCTACAGTTGTAGCTACAACAGGAATAAAAGAGGTCCATATTGCAGGTGGACTTTCTAATGCAGGAGAGGCTTTTTTAAGGAATGTAAGGTATCATTATCCTAAGTATTGTGTAAGAAATATGGAGGATGTAAAAATAAAGCAAGCGTACCTTCAGTATGAAGCTGGTACCTATGCTGCAAAATATTTAATTGGAGATGAAAAGAATGCTTGAAATAAAAGGATTAACGAAGAAGTATAAGAATGCAGATAAAAATGCAATTGAGGATATTAATCTTACAATTGAAAATGGTGATATTTATGGTTTTATTGGTCCTAATGGTGCTGGAAAGTCAACAACCATAAAATGTCTTGTAGGAATTCATTCCTTCGAAAAAGGAAGTATAATGCTTGATGGGTTATCTATTAAGGACAATCCAATTGAATTTAAACACCAAATTTCCTATGTTCCTGATAATCCGGATTTATATGAATTTTTAACAGGCATGGAGTATATTAATTTTGTTTCAAATGTATATGATGAGGATGTTTCTAAAGAAGATATTATTAATCTTGCTAAGAAATTTAATCTTGAAAATAATCTTTTAGAGCCAATTAGAACCTACTCTCACGGAATGAAACAAAAAATTGCTTTAATTGGAGCGCTTATTCATAAGCCTAAGCTTATTGTTTTAGATGAACCATTTGTAGGTCTTGATCCGAAAGCGGCCTTTGATCTTAAGGAGATTATCAAAGAGCTTTGTCAAAATGGAATGATGGTTTTCTTTTCAAGTCATGTTCTTGAAGTCGTAGAAAAGTTTTGTAATAAAATAGCGATTATAAAAAATGGTCAAATTGTTAGTAGTGGACTTACAGATGATGTTAAGGGCGATAGTTCACTTGAGGAGGCCTTCTTAGAGCTTTATGACAAAGAGTAATTTTTGGCTTTTAGTTAAAACTAATTTAAGAGGCGCTTTTGATATAAGAAGATACAAAAAGAAGAAGGCTGCCCTAACATCATTTATTACCTTCTTCGTTTTGATGGGCTTTTTGTATTTGTTTTTATCTACTATTGTTAATTTTACAATGTTTATGCAGGTTAAAGAAACTGGTGGAAATTATAATGATGCGGTTATAATAGCTTGTGGGTATTGTGCAATGATTACATTTTCTACTAGCATTTTTAGAGCAAAAGGAATATTTAATGGTAATGATTATGAAATGCTAAAGGCATTACCAATTAAAAATCGTTCAATTATTGCATCTAAGATATTTAGTATGTATATTGTTGAGGTTGTATATTCCCTTGTAATTTTGCTCCCTAATATGATTTTTGCAGTTTCTTTTACTGGAAATAGTATCTATATTTTATATGGAATATTAATTATTCTTTTTGTACCATGCTTTCCTATAATGCTTGCTACATTGATTAGTAGTATTTTAACGCTTTTAATAGATGGCTCACGTTTTGCAAGTATTATTAATGTTTTGGCCTATTTGGTTTTAATGCTAGTATGTATTTTATTTTCAATGCTGCAGTCATCTAATCATCTTGCAAGTGTTGCAGGTTTGTTTAGATATGTAAATCCAAGTCTTATATTTTTTGATATGGCCATTAATGGTAAATATTTATATTTAAGTTTTTTTATTTTAATAAATATTCTTATTACTGTTTTTACAATAATATTTATTGCAAGAATATATGATTTAGGACATAGAATAGCTGATATTAATACAAAAACTAAAAGACAGATTAAATATAAGAAAAAGAAGGGACTTAAGGCGTTGATGAGTATTGAATATAAAAAAATATTCTCATCTAAGCTTTATTTATTAAACAGCATTAGTGGGGGAATCGCCTCTATTGCCGTTATTGCTTCTATGTTTTTTACTTTAGGTTCACTCGAGGGTGACATGTCAGTCCTTAAGGATTATACTTATATGTTTGCCCTTTTACCAATGTTTTTTTCAAGTATTGCTGTACCATCAACATCAACTTTTTCTTATGAAGGTAAGAAAATTTGGCTCTTAAAGGTTTTACCAGTAGATGCTAAAAAGGTGTTTAAGGCCAAGATTTTAGTATCAATATCACTTTCATGTGTTGCTAATATAATAGGAATGGTGCTACTTGGTATTTGTCTTAAAGCTTCGTGGTTTGACTGGCTTGTAATAGTTGTTTTGAATGTTTCTTATTTAATATTATGTAATATCATCGGTCTTGCAGTTAATAGTAAATTTTATCGCTTTGATTGGACAGAAGAAAGAGAAATATTTAAAAATTCTGCAAGTGTTCTTATAAGTACTCTTGTTGGCTTTTTAATAGAAATAGCTGTTGCATTATCATTAATTTTATTGGGAATTTTAAATAAATGGCTAGGTTTTATTACAACAACGGCTTTAATTTTAATCCCAGCATATTTTATTTATTATTATCTAATTAAAAATAGTGCAAATATTTTGACAAAAATGGAATAAAAAAATATCAGCAAATGCTGATATCATTGGCTAGTCAATTGACTAGCTTTTCTTTTTTAATACAACTAAAATTCTTTCATCTTCAGGCATTAAATCGTCATTAAAATCGCCACTTATGTTTAAAATTTCAAATTTATTTAAGTCAATAAAATCATTAATATCATAATAATACTCATTATATATTTCATGAATATTTGTCTCCCCATTTATTGTAATATTATGTGTTAGGATATTAGGAGTTTTAAGGTTTATTTTCCAGTTATAGGAAAAGTCATCGAATTCTTCACTAATATCAGTGTTGTCCATTGCTTCATATTTTGATTTCGAAAAGAGGTCAAAAAGAAAAAGACCATCGGAATTTAAGGCATCATATACACAGCTCATCATATTTTTGACATCATTAAGAGTCGGTAAGTGGTTAACGGAGTCGAAGTAGCAGGTTATGACATCATACTTGTTTGGAAGATTAAATGAAGACATATCCTTAACATATAGATTATTTAAAATATGGTAGGCTTTAAATTTATCATTTGCAAGGCTAATCATTTCACTAGATAAATCAAGACCATCAACCCTGTAGCCTTCAACCGATAGCAAAATAGCTAGAGTACCTGAACCACAAGCAAGATCAAGTATTGTTTTATCCTTAGAAACATACTTTTTTGTATAATTTAACCAATCATGGTAATCAATGTATTCCATTATTTGATCAAAATAGTAGGAGAAACCTTTATATTCATTCATAATATCACCATTAGAAATATATCATAAGGATATATAAAATGCAATAAACTATTATTTACTAAAAAGTAAAATAGTTGTAAAATAATAATATATGCGTTGGAGGTTTTTATGAAAATAGCAGCTAAATTTGAATTTGTATCTAAGGAACAATATCTTAAGGATTTTGAGTTTAAGGAGGATGCTTGTGAGGTATATTCTAAATTAAAAAAGCCTCATCGTGCAACAGCAATGTCAGCTGGCTATGACTTTTATAGCCCTTTTGATTTTCATCTTGAACCAGGTAAGACAATTAAAATACCAACAGGTATTAGAGCTAAAATGCCTGAAGATTATGTTCTTATGATTTATCCAAGGAGTGGACTTGGCTTTAAATATCGTCTACAATTAAACAATACAGTAGGAGTAATTGATAGTGATTATTATAATGCTTTAAATGAAGGCCATATTATGATTAAAATTACGAATGATTCAAATGAAGGGAAAGCTTTAGATATTAAAGCAGGAGAAGGCTTTGCCCAAGGAATCTTTATGCAATATGGAATTGTTGAAGATGACGATGCTAAGGATATTCGTGTTGGTGGCTTTGGGTCTACTACAAAGTAGTAGTTGTTAAATTAAATATATTGTGATATAATGAATTTATTTTGGAGGTTATATTTTATGTCAATTGAACTAAAAAAATTATTATTTCCCAATGTTACATTAACAAGAGAGGAATTATTAAATAGATATCCTGAAAGAAAGGTAAATGTTGTAACACGTTTTGCACCAAGCCCTACAGGCTTTTTACATATTGGTGGCGTTTATACATCTTTAATTAACAGAAAGCTTGCTAGTCAAAATGATGGTGTCTTTTTTCTAAGACTTGAGGATACTGATAAAAAAAGAGAGGTTCCTGGAAGTAGAAAAATAATTACAAATATTTTTAATCATTTAGGAATTAAAATTGATGAGGGTGTTGTATCTGATACAAAAGAGATTGGTTTATATGGCCCATATGTACAATCTAATCGTGTTGAAATTTACCATGCTCTTGCAGCATATCTTGTAGAAAAGGGCTACGCTTATCCTTGCTTTGCAACCGAAGAGGAGCTTGAAGAGCTTCGTTCGAGACAAGAGCTTGAAGGGAAAACTCCAGGCTATTATAAAGAATATGCAATCTACCGTGATTGTCCTCTTGATAAAGTTCGTGCTTTAATTGAAGAGGGCCGCCCTTATGTTTTAAGATTTAGAGTACCAGATGATGCACATGAAAGAATTCAAGTTAAGGATTTAATTAAGGGTGATCTTGAAATGGATAATAATTTTAATGATTTTGTTTTATTAAAAGCTGATGGTATTCCAACCTATCATTTTGCACATGCTTGTGACGATTTTTTAATGCATACAACTCATGTAATTAGAGGTGATGAATGGATTTCATCTTTACCAATTCATGTTGAACTATTTAATGCTTTAGGCTTTAAACTTCCAAATTATGCTCATGTTGCACCAGTTATGAAGCTTGATGGTGAATCGAGAAGAAAACTATCTAAGCGTAAGGATCCAGAGTCAAATGCAGAATTTTATTTAGAAAAGGGTTATCCTGTTAAAGCTTTGTTTGTTTATTTATATACATTAATTAACTCTAATTTTGAGGAATGGTATTTAGCTAATAAGGATAAGGATCTTGATTCATTTGAAATGACTTTTGATGCTATGGCTAAATCTGGTCCTTTATATGATATTGAAAAGCTAAATAATATATCATCAGAAATGATTTATGATACTCCCCAGGAAAAAAATATTGAAAATTTACTTGCTTGGGCCAATGAATATAATAAGGATGATTATGAAATTTTAAATAATGATCTTGAATTTGTTAAAAAGATTTTATCGACCCAAGGGCCAAATTCACGTGAGCATCGTAAGGATTTGAAAACATATTCTGACTTTATGGAAACATTTGGCTTCTTATATGATGATTATTTTAAAAATATGTCTTTTGATGAGATAAATGCTTTTAAGGAAAATGTACCAAGTGAAAGAATTAATAAAGTACTTGATGCTTATATTGATTACTTTACAAATACTCCTGAAGGTACAACTCTTAAGGATTTAGCTAAGAATTTAGGCTATACGGATAAGAAAAAGTATAATAAGAATCCTGAGCTTTATGTAGGTTTATTTACCGAATTCTATCAAATTTTAAATTTAGCATTATCTCATAAGGTTAATTGTATCTCAGTTGAGGATGTTATTGATGTTTTAGGTAAAGAGAAAGTAATTGCTCGTTTAGGAGAACTTAAGCAATGGATTTAAAAACTCCTATTTTAAAACTACGGGAGACTAAAGTTTTAAGAGGTCATTATCCTATTATTATTAAAATACCTGCTAATTTTGGTCATATAGTTGAAAATAAAAAAGGATATTATGTAATTACTTTGACTAATGATAATAATCTTCGTTTTTATGGTCTATCTAGTTTTTTTATGAAGTATCAGCCTAAGCGTGACTTTGAGATAAAACTTAATATGTTTAAACATTATGCTTTTATGCCCATTGGGAAAAATTTAAGACAAATTATGCTAATTAATGAAAATGATTTTTTACCTGTTCGGTTTTTTGCAGGAATAAAAACATCTTATGAGGGTGAAGCTAATGCTGCGTATTTATGCAAAAGATTTGATGAATTAGGTATATTAGAGGTAAAAAAGGATTATGACACAACCACTAAATGAAAGAGAGCGTAAGGCTTTAATAGCTAAATATGAGGGAAATCGTAAGAAAACCTCATTTAAGGATAAAAAAGAAATGTATTTGAAACAAACAGACCGTAATTATAAAGACGGAGATAGGAATTAGGTGATATGATGCAAGCGGGTTTAAGCTATGAACTAAAGATTATTCGAAAAACCGATTTAGGGTATATGCTTGGTGAGGAAAATGATGATGTATTACTTCATTTTAAGGAAGCTCATGGAGAACATAATATTGGTGATACATTGCATGTTCTTATTTATTTTGATAAAAAAGGAAGGTTATGTGCAACTGAAAATGAACCTTTTGTATCTTTAAATAAGCCAGGATTTGCGAAGGTTTGTGATGTAATATCATCTATTGGCGTCTTTGTTAATATTAATACAGGAAAAGATATTTTAATTTCAAAGGATTATCTTCCTTATGCCTATAATATGTGGCCTAATGTAGATGATACTCTTTTAATTGAACTTAAGGTTAAAAAGGATACCATTGTAGGTAAGCCTTTAAATCGATTTGAAATTGATGATATTCATACGGATGTATCTTATGAAATAAATACCTATCAGGAGGCCTATGTATATCGAATTGGTGAGGCGGGAATCAATTGTGTAACAAAGGATATGGTAAATGTTTTTGTACATAAATCAATGATAAGAGATACCTATCATGTTGGACAAATGGTTGTTGTAAAAATAGTTTATAAAAATGCATCAGGCTATAATGGCTCATTTATTGAGCATAAAGAAAAAATGATAGATAGTGATAGAGAAATCATTTTAAATTATTTAACGGTAAATGGGGGAAAGATGCATATTGATGCTAAAAGCTCAAGCGAAGAAATTGAAGCTAAGCTTCATTTATCGCGAAAGGCCTTTAAAAGGGCATTAGGTGGTTTATATAAGGACCATATTGTGGATTTTAAAGATGGTTATACAATTAAAATAAAATAAAAAAGTAAACTATTTAAGCTTACTTTTAATTCTTAAGGCTACAATTGATTCTTCAAGGGTAACAAATTTGGTTTTGTCCTTTCTTTTTTGGGGGACGGGATCATATTTCATTGGATGAAGAGGATTACATTTTATGATTCTTTTAATCGTAAGATAAGATGCATAGGGTGTATTAAAGCGTTTATAGCATTCCTTAGCATATTCTGAGCAGGTTGGAATAAAACGACATTTCTTAGTTGTATGAAGACTTTTGTCATGTTGATAATTTTCAATTTGTTTAATAATCCATTTCTTCATCTTATCACCTAAGCTATTGTAGCATGAAATTTTAAATTATAAAATGCTTAATTTATACATATATATAAATATGTAGATTAGCAAGGAGGATTTATGGAAAATTTTCATTATAATGTTGGTATTATTGGCGCTACAGGTATGGTTGGTCAAAGATTTGTAACTCTACTTGCAAGCCATCCTTGGTTTCATATTAAGGCGTTAGCTGCGTCCGCTTCATCAGCAGGACATACATATAAAGAGGCTTTAAATGGCCGCTGGGCTATGGAAGGAGAAATTCCTTCATCTGTTAAGGATATGATTGTACTTGATGCCACAAATGATGCTAAAAGGATTGCTCAAGAGGTTGATTTTGTTTTTTGCGCAGTAAATATGAAAAAGGATGAAATTAAGGCCTTAGAGGAAATGTATGCTAAGCTTGAATGCCCTGTTGTATCAAATAATAGTGCACATCGTAAAACACCTGATGTACCAATGATTATTCCTGAGGTTAATAGTGATCACTTAAGGATAATTGATGCTCAAAAAAAGCGTTTAGGAACTAAGCGTGGCTTTATTGCGGTTAAGTCTAATTGCTCTTTACAAAGCTATGTGCCTGCTCTTGCACCACTATATGATTTAGGAATTACTGATGTTGCATGTACTACTTATCAAGCTATTTCTGGTGCTGGCAAAACATTTAAAACCTTCCCTGATATTGTAGATAACTGCATTCCTTTTATTTCAGGTGAGGAGGAAAAATCAGAAGAAGAGCCACTTAAGATTTTTGGTCATATTGAAAATGATAAAATTGTTAATGCAAGCACTCCTAATATTACAGCTCAATGTGTAAGAGTAGCTGTATCTGATGGACATTTAGCTTGTGTATTTGTTAAATTTAAAAATAAGCCATCTAAAGAAGAAATCTTAAAAAGATGGAAGGAATATAAGGGCGAGCCTCAAGCATTAGAGCTTCCTTCTGCACCGAAGCAGTTTTTAACTTATTTTTCTGAAGATAACCGTCCTCAAACAAAGCTTGATCGTATGCTTGAAAATGGTATGGGTATTTCTTTAGGAAGACTTAGAGATGATAAAATTTTTGATTATAAGTTTGTTGGTTTATCACATAATACTTTAAGAGGGGCAGCTGGTGGTGCTGTATTGCTTGCGGAATTATTATGTAAAAAAGACTACATCCAAAATAAATAATTAAAAGAGATTAGTTTTATGCTAATCTTTTTTTATACATATTTATAAAAAATGTATCACATCAATAAAAACGCTTTCATAAATATGCTTATTGTGTTATAATTTACTCACTTTGAAGGAGAAGATATAGATGAAAAGATTAAGTAAGGTATTATTATCGGCAGGTTTAATTTTAGGCCTTGCGTCTTGTGGTGATGTAGTGTTAGAAAGTACAAATAATGTTACAACAAAACCTACGGAAGTAAAGCCAACACAAAAGGCAGAGCCTACTCAAAGTGAAACACCTAAATCAGAGGCTTATAAAAAGGTTGTCGGACTTTCAGCTAAAACTAAGGCAAATATGTCAGCTTCGGGATACTTATCAGATGTTAATAATGATTATTCTAAATATGTGGGAACTGATGCATACAAAGTTGTTAATACACCAGAAGAGTTAGTTGAGGCATTGTTGCTTGCAAGATTAGATTATGAAACGAAAGTAACAGAGCATGATGAAGGCTATATTGTTAGAAATAATGTTAGAAAAAATGAAACTAATTGGAAAAATGCTATTGCCAAAGGATTATATTTGAAAAATAGTGATGGAACATATACAAAAATTCCTGATGATACTCCGTTTTCAGATGAAAAATATACAACAGCTATGGTATATTATGAAGATTCACCTTTAGTTAGTGCTAAATATGTTCAAACATTAAAAAAGGAACAAACAGTACATGTTATTGAAATAGCATCAGATTTAAATTTAGGCTACAATTTGATTTCTGAAGATGCTAAAAAAAGTGGTCTTGTATCTAACTATATTAAGGAAAAAAATGCTAAAACAGTTACAATGTCTCAAATGGCAACCGAAAATGGCATATCACAAATTGCGATTGAAAGAACAAATGATTTATTAATTTATTCAAAAAATGGAGCCCGTATTACACATGGTGGCTTTAAAATCAATTATTGTAATAATGTATCAATTAGAAATTTAGATATGGATGAAATGTGGCAATGGGAGGACACTTCAAATCTTAAGCAAGTTAAAATGGGTGATTATGATACCTTCGGATGGGCTTATTTTAAAATTGGATTTTCTGACAATATTTGGATTGATCATTGTAGTTTTGGCAAATCCTTTGATGGACAAATTGATGTTGCAAATCCTTATTACGAGTCACTTGGTACAGCATCCTCTGCTCCATATAATGCGGATGGTACATCTGACGTTCATATTTCTTGGTGTGATTTTCATGCCGGTGATAGCAGCGAGGATGGATATATCTATAAGATGATGAAGAAAATTGAAGATGAATACGAGGCTGCTAATGGTGCTAGTACAAATAATTTATATTATAAGGCTTTAAGAGATGCAGGCTTAAGCTTTGAGCAAATTTTAAAAGGGATTGCTATTCCTCAAAAAAAGGCTTTTTTATTAGGTGATTCTGGTAGTGAATATTATTATAATTTAAATTTAAATGTTTCTATTGCTAATTCTAAATTTAAAAATATCGAGGATCGTATTCCTAAGCTTCGTGGTGGAAATGCTTATATGTATAATTGTATTGTGGATAATTTTGAATATATGAGCTATAGAAGTCAAATGAAGAGTATTGCTGCATCTGCTGTTTCAAAAATAAATAGTAGCTGGAAATGTGCATTTACATCCCAAGGAATTGTTGTTGGAAATGGTGGTTCGGTATGTGCAAACAGCTGTATATTTAAAGGTATTCAGTCTTTAATTAAAAATAATGATTCTACAATTGTAAATGCATCAAGTTATGATGGTGCAACCAATAATGGTGGTTATCATTTAGTTAATTTTACATATCAAGCAACAGAAAGTAGTCCTATTATTAGTGATGAGGCTAATGTTTCTATCGATTGCTCAGGTGGTACAACTAGTACTTCAAACTTCAAATGGAATACATTAGATGGTAAAGAGCCTTTTAATCCTCAAACCTATTTATTAGATGAACTTTCTAGTATATTAGATTCGGATATTGGAGTAGGTGATGTATCAGGTCTTGATGAAATGCTTTTAATTTCTAATTACAATAATATTAATTAAATAATTAATAAAAGAGATGATTAATATAATATCGTCTCTTTTGAATTTATTAGTTCTATAACAGGTCTTTCTTTAGATGAGCTAGATAAGATATTAAAATAAACTAAATAATCTTAAGTCATGAGATATCAACATTAAATTGTTGATATCTTTTTTTCACCTTTTAGGGATAATATCATATTTTAATAAAGGAAGTGATATTATGTGTGGAATAATGTTTAAAACTAATTACTACTCAAAAACGTTACACGATTCATTTAAAAAGGCGGTTGAATCAATTGCTCATAGAGGACCAGATGAAGAAGGAATTTTATACACAAGAGATTATTCATTTGGCCATAGAAGATTATCAATTAGAGATTTAACAAAAGGACATCAGCCTATGAGTATTTTAGATGATCATTTACTTTATAATGGGGAAATTTATAATTTTGATGAACTTAATAAAATGCTTAAAAATCCTGTTGAATCACGAAGTGATACAGAACTATTACTTAAGCTTTTAATGGAATATGGGGAAACTATTATTGAAAAAATAATGGGAATTTTCGCATTTGTTTATGTTCATAATGATGAGGTTATAATCGCAAGAGATCATGTTGGCGTAAAACCTCTTTATTATACTATTTTAGATAATGATATTTTGGTTTCTTCTGAAATAAAAGCTTTACTTTTGTATGGAATTAAGCCACAAATGGGTCTTGATGAAATAGCAGAACTTATAACGCTTGCACCATCTTCGTCACCAGGAAAAACATTATATAAAAATATATATGAGGTAAAGCCTGGCTATTATTTAAAATTTTCAAGAAAGGGTATTAAGGAATATCAATATTTTAAGCTTAAGAGAGTTAAAAATACACTTTCCTATGAAGATAATGTATCAATGGTTAAGTTTTTACTTACAGATTCAATAAAAAGAAATTTAGTATCAGATGTTGGTATATCTAGCTTTTTATCGGGTGGACTTGATAGTTCAATTGTAGCTAGCGTTGCCCAAAATATAGTGGGAGTGATTGATACATATAGTATTGATTATGAAGGTAATAAGGAAAATTTTAAGGCAAATAGCTTTGAAACCTCAAGAGATGAGGATTACATTGGCTATTTAATTAAAGAAGGAAAATATAATCATAAATCAGTTTTAATAGATACTAAAACCGTTTTTGATTATTTAAAGGTATCTCTTCATTTAAGAGATGCACCGGGAATGGCCGATATCGATTCATCTATGCTATACCTTGCAAAGGAGATTTCTCTTAAACATAAGGTATCTTTATCAGGAGAATGTGCTGATGAGCTATTTGGTGGATATCCTTGGTTTAAAAAACAAAATATTGAAGGATTCCCTTGGATTAGAAACATTGAACAAAGAATAAATCTTTTAAAAGATGATATAAAAGATAAAATGGATTTTAAAGAATATCTTAATAAAAAATATGAAGAGTGTATTAAAGAAGCACCTGTTGATCCTAGTGATAGCGAAGAAACTCAAAAAGAATTACAAATGAATTATTTAAATTTAAAATATTTTATGACGACATTACTTCATAGGAAGGATTTTATGACTATGGGATCATCTCTTGAGGTAAGAGTTCCTTTTGCCGATAAGAGAATTGTTGAATATTGCTATAATCTTCCTTATGAACAAAAGGCTCATAATGGCGTTGAAAAACAAATTTTAAGAGATGCAATGAAGGAGTATCTTCCCGATGAAATATATAGAAGGAAGAAAAGTCCTTATCCGAAGTCTCAAGCTAAAAGCTGGCATAATCTAATAAGAGGCGAGGTTATTAAAATTTTAAATAGTGATACTCCACTTGCTAAAATATTTGATATAGATAGACTTAAGGAAATTGCAGTAAGTGACAAGGAGCTTGATGTTCCTTGGTTTGGACAGTTAATGCGTTATGATGCATTTATGGCTTTCATTTACCAAATCCATTATTGGTTAAATGAGTATAATATTGAGGTGATAATTTAATGGAAGATATTAATAGTGTTGTTGAAGATATAAAGAAATATCTTAAATCTGATTTGGTGTTTGGCTCTAAATTAAGTATAACTGAGGATTTAGCTTTAATCCCTATTTATAAAGTAAAGCTTTCAAAGATTGTTATTGATTCGGATTCTAAAAGCCTTATTAAAGGAAATTCCCATACAATAAGCTTGACACCATTGTGCTTTATTGAAACAAACAAAGGAAGAGTACAGGTACATAGCTTAAATCATGAATTTGACTTAGAGGGAATGATGAGAGAAGCGCCTAGTATTTTAGGTGATATTACTAAGCTTTTTGACATAGATAGTATCATTAAAAAGAAGCCAATAAATTAGCTACAAAGGATTATTCCTTTGTTTTTTATTAAGGAGTATATTATAATTATATTAAAGGCTGTGATAAAATGGAAAAGGTAAATAACGTTATTGATAAATTAGCACAAGATATGGATTCTAAAAGTAATGTACTCAAGGCTTGCTATATGACTTTAAAAAATAATCATAATGCAATTTCATATTTTGAAAAAAGTATGGACGAGGCTTTTGACTCGGGAGAGGTGATATTAAGATTATATGGGCTCCTTCAGGCTTTATTTGTTTGTATAGATTCACTTTATACTTTAACATTCAAAATTACCGGAACTAAAAACTTTATTAATATTAATGATAATAAAGCTTTAAGAGAACTTAAATATATTAGAAATGATGTTGTAGGTCATCCTACTAATCGTATTGTTGACGATAAAACTGAGTATGCTATTTTAAATCCCGATGATATAAAAAAAGATGAATTTACATATTCTGTTTTTTCAGATGTTGAATATAAAAAGCATGTTATTTTTAAGAATTTACTTACTGCTTATAAGGAAGAAGCTTTTAAGCTATTAACAGCGTTAGATTCATATGTTACATCAGCTAAAACTCCTTATTTGCTTGATGATGCGATTAATATTTATGAAACATTCTTAAATGGTGAAGATATTAGAAGTCATTTATCATTATTTAAGAAAAAATATAATGAAAATAATTCTAGTAGTAGGGTATTTAGAAGAATAAAGCTTATTGGAAGATTGTTTACTGATTATCAAAAAAAACCTGATGGATTAAAAAGATATGTTACGGGCTATCATTTATATAAGCTTATAAGTATGATTGCTACTGATGAAGATCTTAATAGTATGGTAAAACCTTTAAGGCTTCCTAATGCTTTATCAAAGATATTTTCTTTTTTTGATGACAACTCGCATTTAGTTCATCATTTTGAGTGCATTTATGATGCTAATCACCCAATGTTCTATTCAAGTATTGAACAAATTATTAAAGCTGCTAAAAAGGCTAAAAACAAAACTACCTCAGAATATTTTGAGCAAATAAAGGAATCAGCCTATAAGCATGATAATGAGTATGTTTATGCCTATGCATCTATTTTAAGAGAGTATAAGGGACGTAAGAAAAAATGAAAACGTTTTAGTTTTAAATAACATTTTCAATTTAAAATTGAATTTGTTATTTTTTTATGTTAAAATTAGTTAGGTTTCTAAGTAATCAAGGAGGATGCTATGACTAATTTAGGTGGATTAATACATAAGGTCGCTCATAAAATGAAACGAGAAATTGATCATGCAAACCAAAAATTAGGGGTTTCTGGTGTTCAAGGAAGAATAATTGGTTATGTTAGATGTGAATCGAAAAATCGTGATGTTTTTCAAAAGGATATTGAGGAGCATTTCGAGCTTAGAGGGTCATCGGTTACATCTACTTTACAAAATCTTGAAAAAATGGGTTTTATTGTAAGAGAATCTATTCCTACGGATCAACGTCTTAAAAGGATTGTATTAACAAAAAAAGCGTTAGATATTCATAATCAAATTACAAAAAATATTGAACAGGTTGAAAAAGAAGCTTTTTCTTCGATTAGTAAAGAAGAAGAGCAATTACTTAGTGATCTTCTAAAGAGAATACTTAACAATATCGAAAAATATTAAAAAAGGAGCGGATATATATGGAAAAAAAGAAGAAAAAAAGTATTTTGTCGTGTATAAACGGCTATAAATTTTCCACAATTATGTCTCCCATTACAGTTGCCCTAGAGGTTGTGATGGAAATATTAATTCCTCTTGTAATGTCAGATATAATTAATATTATTGATTTTAATAATAAGCATGAGGCGGGTGCTACATTAAAGCTAACCTTACTTAAATTTTTAAGCGATGTTCCTAGCCAAAAGGCGGCTATTATTGCGGGTTTCATTTTAATTGGTTTTGCTATATTATCACTTGGCTTTGGAGTCCTATCGGGAATTTTTTCAGCTAAGGCATCATGTGGTTTTGCTAAAAATTTACGTAAAGAAATCTATTATTCAATTCAGAATTTCTCTTTTGCAAACATTGATAAGTTTTCAACATCAAGCTTAATAACTCGTACTACAACAGATGTAACTAATGTTCAAATGTCATTCCAAATGGTAATTCGTATTGCTGTACGTGCTCCATTTATGATTATTTTTGCATTCATTATGTCAATTGTTATTAGTCCTAAAATTTCAATGATTTTCGTAGTTGTTGTGCCTGTACTTGCTTTAGCATTGTTTTTCATTATGACAAAAGCTCATCCTAATTTTAAGAAAATGTTTGCTAAATATGATGACCTAAATACGGTTGTTCAAGAAAATGTTGCTGGTGCAAGAACGGTTAAAGCCTTTGTACGTGAAGACTTTGAAACAAAGAAATTTAAACATTCATCAGAAGAAATTTATAAATATTCAGTTAAGGCTGAAGGCTGGCTAGCATTTAATAATCCATTTATGCAGGCTGCTGTTTATGTTTGCTTTATGTTTGTATCATTTATGGGTGCTAAACTTTGTGCTCCGTATACATCTACATTCACAACGGGTGATTTAAATGCCTTATTTACATATATTATGCAAATTTTAATGAGTCTTATGATGCTTTCGATGATTATTGTAATGATTACAATGTCTAAAGCCTCTGTTGAGCGTATTAGTGCTGTAATTAACGAAGAACCAACAATTAAAAATTGTGAAAATCCGGTTTATACAGTTAATGATGGCTCAATTGTTTTTGACCATGTTGATTTTTCTTACGAAGATAGTGAGAATAAGCTTGTTTTAAGTGATATTAACTTAAATATTAAATCTGGTATGACCGTTGGTATTGTTGGTGGTACTGGTAGTGCTAAGTCAACGCTTGTTAATTTGATTCCTCGTCTTTATGATATTACTTCAGGTTCTTTAAAGGTTGGTGGCGTTGAGGTTAAGGATTATGATATAAAAACGCTACGTGATGAGGTATCAGTTGTTCTTCAAAAGAACGTCTTATTTACAGGTACTATTGCAAGCAATTTGAGATGGGGTAACGAATTTGCAACCGAAGAAGAAATTGAACATGCAAGTAAGCTTGCTCAAGCTGATGAGTTTGTATCACGTTTCCCTGATAAATATAATTCTCATATTGAACAGGGTGGTGCTAATGTTTCAGGAGGACAACGTCAACGTTTGTGTATTGCTCGTGCTTTGATGAAGCATCCTAAGATTTTAATTTTGGATGATTCAACAAGTGCTGTTGATACTAAGACTGATGCGTTAATTAGAAAAGCCTTCCGTGAGGAAATTCCTGATACAACTAAGATTATCATTGCCCAAAGAATTTCTTCAGTTGAGGATGCTGATATGATTATTGTTTTAGATGATGGCCATATTTCTGGCGTTGGTACACATGAAGAACTTTTAAAAAGTAATGAAATTTATAAAGAAGTATATACATCTCAAGTGAAAGGAGCTGGTTCACATGAAGAATAAAAAAGGTGCACATTCACCTTTAAAGACCCTAAAGCGTCTTTTAGGTATAATTTTTAAAAAATATTGGCTTCAATTAATTATTGTAATTATATGTATTTGCATAACATCATTTTCAACTGTTTATGGTACAAATTTCAATGCGACACTTATTGATACGATAATTCCCAAGCTTCAAGAAACTTATAAGATAACTCATAGTGTTGATACTAGCTACCTATGGCATCAAATTACGCCTGTAATCATTTTCTATGCGATTGGGGTTATTGCTTCATATATTAATGCCCGTACAGTTGTAAGCGTTGCGAACGGTGTATTAAAGAATGTACGTGATGAGATGTTTGAGCATATGCAAAGCTTACCTATTATGTATTTTGATCGTCATACTCATGGCGAGATAATGTCTCGTTATACAAATGATACAGATACTCTTCGTCAAATGATTAGTCAATCAATTCCTCAGCTTACAACTAGTATTATAATGATGATTATGCTGGCTGTATTTATGTTTAGAGCTAATTTTATTCTTGCACTTATTGTTTTATTTACTGTTTGCTTAATGGTTTTAGTTACAAGATTCTTAGGATCTCGTTCTGGTAAGGGTTTTGTTAAACAACAAATTGATATTGGCTCTTTAAATGGATATGTTGAAGAAATGCTTGAGGGTCAAAAGGTAGTTAAGGTCTTCAATCATGAAGAAGATGCTAAGCATGATTTTGATGAGGTTAATGATAGATTATGTGCAACAGCTACTAAGGCTAATATGTATGCTAATATTTTAATGCCAGTAATGAATAACTTAGGATACATTTCATATTCAGTTACTTTAATGGTTGGCTCATATTTAGCATTAAATAACATTTTAGGTTTTACAGTAGGACTTTTAGTATCATATCTTGGATATAATAAGATGTTCTGTAATCAGGTATCACAGGTTTCAAATCAGTTTAATTCTATTATTATGGCACTTGCTGGTGCTGAAAGAATCTTTGAACTTCTTGATGAAAAATCAGAAGAGGATCATGGTTATGTAACACTTGTTAATGCAAAAATTGAAAATGGAGAGCTTAAGGAAGCTAAGGAAAGAACGGGTCTTTTGGCTTGGAAGCATCCTCATCATGATGGTACAATTACTTATACTGAGGTAAAGGGTGATGTAAGATTCTTTGATGTTGATTTTGGATATTATCCTGATAAGATTGTTCTTCATGATGTATCATTATTTGCAAAACCTGGTCAAAAAATCGCCTTTGTTGGAGCTACTGGTGCAGGTAAAACAACGATTACGAATCTAATTAATCGTTTCTATGATATTCAGGATGGTAAGATTAGATTTGATGGTATTAATATTAATAAAATCAAAAAACCTGATCTAAGACGTGCTCTTGGTATGGTTTTACAGGATACTAATCTATTTACAGGCACTATTATGGAAAATATTCGTTATGGTAAGCTTGATGCGACAGATGAAGAGGTATATGCAGCTGCTAAGCTTGCTAATGCTGATCAATTTATTAAGCATTTACCAGATGGCTATAATACAGTATTGACTGCTAATGGCTCTCAATTGTCACAGGGTCAAAGACAATTGCTTTCTATTGCCCGTGCTGCGATTTCAAATCCGCCTGTTTTGATTCTTGATGAAGCAACTTCATCGATTGACACTAGAACCGAGGCACTTGTTACAGATGGTATGGATAAGCTAATGGATGGTCGTACAGTATTTGTAATTGCTCATAGATTATCAACCGTTAAGAATTCAAAGGCTATTATGGTTCTTGAGCTTGGTCATATTATTGAACGTGGCTCACATGAGGAGCTTATCGAAAAGAAAGGCCGTTATTATCAATTATATACTGGTGCCTTTGAACTTGAATAAAATTTATTGGGGCTGTAAAAAAATAAACAGCTTCTAAAAATAAAAAAGAGGTTCAAACTCAGATTAAAATCTGGGAATGAACCTTTTTTTGTAGTATAATTTAAGTA
>MNRZ01000072.1 GCA_001916215.1 Clostridium sp. CAG:307_30_263 | reverse complement strand
CCATTCTTGGACCTAAATAATCATAATTTCTATTTTGCATCTCAAGATTAAGTCTAACTTCCTTTTGATATCCATTAAGTGAAACTAAAGCTACTAATCATAAATTATCTTTTTACCATCTAATACGGTTGATTCAGTATTATCATATATAATATCATCTTCATTTACATTTTGATTCCATAAATTTGATAAGAAGATAGCAAGTATCTTCTTAATAGAAAAGAAATGCTTAAAATAAACATCAGACCTTAAATTAAAAAAACGATTACCTTAAATTAAAAAAACGATTATCATCTTTATAAGCTTTCATATATCCTCCAAATTAACTAAAAATAATATATAATATTTTATAATTTGATATTAGCATTAGTATTAAATTTTGTCAAATATTTATAAAGTTTTATATTTTCAAAAATCGTTTCAAAAGTATCATTCAATTATATTTTTTTACCAATTTTTCTCAAAAAAAGGCCAAAAAGGGCATTTTTACCTAAATAGAGTTAAAAAATAAGCTTAAAATCTTTTAGGATTTTTTATGAATAATGCTATTTTAACCTAAGAAAATAAAGATGTATGTATTCTGTAATAATATATTATGTTTAATCAAAATAAAAATGAATTACTGTTAAAATGTAAAATAATTCGTATACTAATATTAAATATTGTAAAAAAACGTTTACATTTCAAGAAGTATTTTCTTGTTTTTTGTTTATTTGTGACCAATTCTCTTATTGTATTGATTTTATAAATATGATAAAATAGATATGCAAAAAAAATATATTAGTGCCGTACGGAGGAACGTTATGAAAATAACATTAAAACATTTAACTAAGGTTTTCGAAAATAAGAAAGCCAAAACTAAAGTTGTTGCTGTCAACGATTTAGACGTTGAAATTCCTTCAGGAAAGCTTATTGGTCTATTAGGACCTTCAGGTTGTGGTAAGTCAACAACCTTATTTATGCTAAGCGGACTTGAACAGCCAACTTCAGGTAACATTATTTTTGGTGATGACGATGTTACAACTCTAGCACCAGAAAAGAGAGGTATTGGTTTAGTATTCCAAAACTACGCATTATATCCTCATATGACTGTAGAACAAAATATTATGTTCCCACTTGAGAATATGCGTGTTCCTAAGGATGAAGCAAAGCAAAGAGCATTTGATGCGGCTAAGCTTGTTCAAATTGAAGGATTATTAAATCGTAAACCAAGTGAATTATCAGGTGGTCAACAGCAACGTGTTGCAATTGCTCGTGCCCTTGTAAAGATGCCAAGTGTATTATTACTTGATGAGCCTCTTTCTAACCTAGATGCAAGACTTCGTCTTCAAACTCGTGAGGAAATCAAACGTATTCAGGTTGAAACTGGTATTACAACTATCTTCGTAACACATGACCAAGAAGAAGCACTGTCTATTTGTGATTCAATTCTTGTTATGAAGGAAGGAGTTGTTCAACAAATGGGAAATCCTCAGGAAATTTATGATGATCCTGCTAACCTATTCGTTGCTAACTTCTTAGGTACTCCACCTATTAATATCTTTAGAGGTGTAATTAAAGATTATGGTGTATATATTGATGATGAAAAGATTATGGACACTAATCACGATGATCAAGAGGTTTACGTTGCAATCCGTCCTGAAGGATATATCTTCAATGATAATAAGGGTGTATTAACTCTTCAAAAACAAAATATTGAAGTTATGGGACGCGATAAGTCAATTGTTTCTAAGCATGCTGCTTCAACTAAGCCAACTGTAAGAACAATAATTGACTCTGATATTAAATTACCTGACTCAACAGAACTTAAGTTTGATTTGAAACCAAACAAAGTATTCATATTCAATAAGGACAGTGAAATGAGGTTGAGATAATGGCAAATCAAGAAGAAAAAAAGGACAATGCATTTGTCGGTTTCTTCAAGAAGATTGGCACATCAACTAAAAGCTGGTTTAAAGATAAAGGACTAGCGATGAAAGAGTGGGGCCAAAATTCAAAAGAAGCTACAAAAGCATGGTGGGGACGTCTTCGTGGACGTACATTTAAAGAAAATATGAAGGCATTTGGTAGAGTTTGCTATAACAATAAAGGATGGTTATGGATTTTACCAGCATTTATATTACTATGTATTTTTACATTCTATCCTATTGTAAATACGTTTATCACAGCATTTAAAGAAAACTATAATCGTTTAAATGGTTCATTTGCAGGTATTGGTTTTGGTAATTTTAAAACTGCTGTTACAGATAATTTTTTCTTAGTATGCTTAAGAAATACAGTATTATTTGCATTTATATCTGTACCATTATCAACAATTCTTGCTCTTCTGATATCTGTTGCTTTAGCATCTATTAAACCTTTACAAAAGGCATATCAATCAATTTTGTTCTTGCCTTATTTAACAAATGCACTTTCAATTGGTGCAGTTTTCGCAGCTATGTTTAATGTAGTTGGTACAAAAGCACAACTTGCCAATGGTAAAGGCACATGGGGTCTTATTAATAATATGTTCGGAAGCCATATTCACTGGGTAGATGGTGATGCATCTACAATTGCGATGATGATTGTAGTTATTGTTTACGAAGTATGGTCTGGTCTACCATTTAAGATCTTAATTTTATTTGGTGCTTTACAAAATGTTAATAAACAATATTATGATGCAGCTAAGGTTGATGGAGCTAATAAGTTTACAACATTGTGGCGAATTACAGTTCCACTTATTTCCCCAATGATTTCATACTTAGTGATTACCGGATTTATTGGTGGATTTAAGTCATATACTGCTATTGTTGGTATTTTTGGTAATAAAATGGGCCCTTCAAATCAATACGAAATGGGTACAATCGTCGGATTGATTTATAAGTATTTAGGTGAACCAACTGGTGTAGGTACTGCCTCAGCAGCTGCGTTAATTCTATTTGGTTTAATTATGATATTTACTTTCATTAATATGCAAGTAAGTAAGAAACGTGTACATTATTAGGAGGTATAATATGACAGAAATAAATAATAATATATCCTCTGAAAACTTAAATATCGATATTGCTAAGCAATTAAAAAAACAAAAAGCACTAAAAATAACAAAAAGTGTTATTGCTTATGTATTTTTAACAATATTCGCAATATTTGCGTTGCTTCCATTTTATTGGATGATTCTTTCATCATTGAAAACTGAGACAGTTTATCGTGAACCAATTCCAACATTCTTTGTTAAACCAAGTGAATTGCAGTGGAAGAATTATCAAACTGTTGTTCAATATGGTAATGATCTATTTGGAAGTATGCTATTAAATACCATCATTGTTGGTATTGTATCGACTTTACTTGGTATTATTGTAACTATTATTACTGCATATGCATTCGCTAAAATGGAATTTAAGGGTAAGAATTTCTTGTTCTCATTACTTTTAGCTACAATGATGATTCCTGGTGAATTATTCACAATTACAAATTTCTTGACTGTAAATAATTTAGGTTGGACAAAATCATACACTGTAATGATTCTTCCATTCCTAGTAAGTGTATTCTATATTTATCTTCTAAGAAATGCATTTAAGCAAATTCCTGATAGCTTATATAAAGCTGCAAAGGTTGATGGATGTAGTGATGTTAAATATCTTGTTAAGGTAATGGTTCCTCTTACAGCACCTACCTTAATTTCAATTATTTTGTTAAAGTTTATTGGAACTTGGAATTCCTATATTTGGCCTCGTTTAGCTAATGGTGGCTCAGAAGAATGGCAATTACTTTCTAACTGGGTATCAAAGGGCTTTACAGCTGCAGGATCTTCTGAATCCCTTACAACTTTGAAAATGGCTGCCGCTACCATGGTATCTTTACCATTATTAATATTATTCATTTGCTTTAGAAAATATATTATGCGTGGAGTATCAAAGAGCGGAATTAAGGGCTAGGATTTATTAATTACATATTGGATAAGGGTATACAAAAAACAAAGGAGAAATATTAAAAAATGAAAACATTAAAAGTTTTAAGTACGGCTGCTATTGCTGGTCTTGGTATCGCAGCATTAGCTTCATGTGGAGGAAGTAAAGAAAAAGCAATTACATTTTATAATACATGTGGTCAAAACCTACAAACTAAGATTTCAGAGGCTATAGAAGCTTTTGAAGCTAAGTACGGCTGGAAGGTTGAATCAACTCAAATTGGTGGATATGATGATGTATATTCAACATGTATCGCTGGTTTAACTGCAAATGCTCAACCTAATATTGCATATGCGTATTCAGATCACGTTGCAGCATATATTCAATCAGGTAAGGTTCTAGATTTAAATCAATTTATTGATAGTACAAAAGAAGTTAATGGAACTAAGCTTGGCTATACAGCTGATGAAAAGGCTGATTTCGTTAAGGGTTATTATGATGAAGGTCTTGCAAAGAACTATGCTGATTATTCATCATATGGCTTTACAGAAAATTCAATGCTTACAATGCCTTTTTCTAAATCAACAGAATTAATGTATGTTAACGTAACTGCAATGAAGGCTGCTGGTGTAGAGACTATTCCAACAACTTGGGATGAATTATGGGATGCATGTGATAATATTAAGGCAAAGTATGATGGTTCTACTCCATTCTGCTATGACTCAGAGTCTAACTGGTTAATTAATATGTGTAAGCAAAATGGTTGGAACTATACATCAGCATCTGAACCACATCTAGCATTTAAGGATGATGCAAACCTAGCTAACTGGATGGATACTTTAAATGAAAAGTATGAAAAAGGTATTATCGCAACTCAAACTACTTATGGTGCATATACATCAGGTCTATTTACAGCAGGTGTAGAAGATGGTGGATGTGTATTCTGTATTGGTTCATCAGGTGGTGCATCTTATCAAGCAACAGATAAATTTGAATGGGCAGTTGCTCCTATTCCTGGAACAAAGGCTTCTAATGGTGAAGTAAATAAGTCTGTTATTTCACAAGGACCATCTCTAGTATTATTTGATTCTGGTGATGAAGAAGTAAATGAAATGACTTGGTTATTTGTTAAGTCAATTCTTGAGCCTGAATTCCAATCAACATTCTCTCAAACTTCAGGTTATAACCCTGTTCGTAATTCAACATTTGATATTGCTGACTATAAAGCTTTCTTAGCTAAGGATACAATTGTTGCTCAAGCAGCAAAAACAGCAAGTGGTTTAACTGACTGGTTCTATACATCTCCTGCATTCAAGGGTTCTGCCGATGCTCGTCAATATATTGGTTCAGCATTAGTTTCTGCAATTAAGGGTGAAGCAACAGGTGTAGATGCTCTTGCAACTGCATATAAGAATTGTGGCGGTAGATAATTAATGAATCTTCTAAAAAAAATATCTCTATCAATGCTAGCGGTTATTGGTCTTGCATCAATAACTGCTTGCGGGGGATTTAACAAGGATAAGGGATATACAGATATCACAACAAAATTAAACCTTACAAAGGAATATGATGGAAAAAGTTTTTTTGATGATGGTATAGGTGTTGCCGAGGTTGAACGTTTAACCGATGGCGATACAACAACATTTAGACTTCCTGTAGCTTCTAAGGATGGTAAATCAACCGCTACTATTAGATATCATGGAATTAATACACCAGAATCAACTGGTTCAGTTGATAAATGGGGTAAATCAGCCTCTAAATATAATTATAATCGTTTAGAGCATGCCTACCAGATTGTAATTGAATCTGTCATGGATTCTAAGACTGGTAAGCCATCTGTTGATTCTAATGGTACAAGATATTTAGGCTATGTATGGTATCGTAATAGCGAATCTGATACATTTAAGAATTTAAATCTTGAATTAACCGAAAATGGTTATACAGATGTTGTATCTCCAATTGGAGATTATAAATCTTATTTTGACGAAGCAAAGGCTTTTGCAAAGAAGCATAAGATGCATTTGTGGTCAAATGATGATGATCCAAATTATAATCCAAATCCTGTAGCAACTACAGTTGAGGAAATGGTTAAGGATCTATCATTAGAGACTCCTACGTTGTATTCTCTTGATAATGAAGTTGGTGCTAAGGTAGTATTTACAGCAACAATTTTAAATCATACGGAAAATAATACTCACTATTATACAGTTGGTTCAATTGGATCTGATGGTAAGCTATATACTATGAGTATGTATGGAGCTTATGGTAGTGCACCTATCAATAGTAGTAAATATTTAACAATTGGTTCAACATACCATATTGTTGCAAATATTCAAAAGTACAATGGTAAATTCCAAATTTCTGGTATTGAGTTCTCAATTGGTAAAAAGGATGATGCTCATACACATCTTCTATCAATCGACGATTATATTCTATTTAATTCACAAAACTCTAAGTTTAATGATAAATCAGAAACAGGTTTATATGGAGATTTAGTTGTTGAAAGTGCTACATTTGAAAATAACACTTTGAAGATTGTAGGTAATGCTCTTGATTATAAGGGCTCAGCTACATCACAGAAGTACACTGTTGTTGTAAATAATGTTACTTCTTATGACGTAAATTCATTAACAGGAAAATCAATTTCTTGTGGTGGTTTTAAAAATGCTGCTGGTGAGATTGTAATCTTATCAACAAGTTATTTGATAATAAGATAAAGTATAAAACAAAGGAGAAAATAAAAATGAAGTTTAGAAAAACTTTAAAAGTTCTAGCTGCATCAGCTTTATTATTTGGTACAGTAGGACTAGCTACAGCATGTGGCGATAATAATGGTGGAACTACAGATGTTAAGGGATTAATTATTAATGAAGACGCTAAGGTTATTCGTGGTGATTTTAACTTAGTTGATAAGTATCTTGGCTGTGATTTAACTTGGACTTCTTCAAATGAAAATGTTGCAAAGATTACAAAGGGTGAAGGAACTTATAAGGTTATTATTACAAGACCTGATAAGGATACTGATGTAACTTTAACAGCAACTTCTGGTAAATATACAAAGGAATTTAAGATTACAGTTCCTGCAATCGATGTATCTGAAATAGCAGGTGCATATACATTTGCTAATAACAAGAAAACATTAAAGACTGGTTCATATGATCTTGAAGCAAAGGCTACTTATAGTGGTAAGGAAGCTACAATTGCTTGGGCTGTTGATGAAGCACAAGCTTCAATTGCAAAGGTAGAAAATGGAAAGTTAGTTATAACTGCAACGGCAGAAAAGACAACTGTAACATTAAAAGCTACATTTACATATAATAATGCAACATCAATTAAGAAGTATAGTGTTGTTGCTTATGATAGTCCTCTTGGAAATCCAGTATTAACTGTAACACCTGAAAACTTCAAGACTGCAACAGGAATTAAGATGGATAAAGTTGTTGAAAATACAGCTCATCCAGACGAGTTCACAATGAGTAAGCAAGGTTCATATATGACTGCTTATTCAACAAAGGATATTAAGCAAATTACAATTGAAGTATATGGCTCATATGATAATCTTAAGGTATATGCTGGTGGTTCAGCAACTGGTGATGCTATTACGTCAACATCTGAAACTATTTCTAATGGTAAGAAGTATACTTATCAATTTGCAGCTGGTGTAAATCAATTCTATATTGAAAACCCATCAAATTATGCTGTTCAATTATTTAGTTTATCAGTTTATACAGATGGAATTTTATCAGCTGTAGCACCTGCTCATTTTGATTCAACTAACTTTAAGTCAACTTCAACTGTTACTTTCAATGAAGGTGTAGTTGAAAATACCAAATTCCCTCAAGAATTTACTTTCAACAAGAAATCAGATTCAACAACTGCAGCTATGACTGTTAATAATGAAAATGGTGTTGCGATGATTCAAGCAGAAGTATATGGTACATATGATAATATGAAGTTATATGCTGGTACTGATGATAAGGGTACTGAAGTAAAGGCAACTTCATCTGAAAAGAATGCCAAGGGAGATGCTGTAATTTATACTTATGTTCTTCCTGCAAATACTAAGGCAGCATATTTTGTAAATCCTTCTGCATACGCTGTTCAAATGTATAATATTTGGGTATATGAAGGAACTACTATTCAACAACCTAAGGCTGAGACTGAGACAGTAGATTATGAAAAACTTTTCAAGGGTAATTATCTTGAAGCTGCTGAGGTAACGCTTCCTGAAGGTGTTACTGCAGCAGTCAAGGATGGTACAACAGCTACTACTGTTACAATTGCTGATGGCAAGGTTAAAATTAATCCTACTAAGGATGAAACTGTTACTCTTGTTTTAACTGCTGGAGATAAGAAAAAGGAAATTACTTTTGCTTGTATTATAAAGAGCGAAAATCCAGTTCCTTCTGATGCAAAAAGTGCAACTATTTCATATACTAAACCATCTGCTAATACAAATGTAAATCTAGATGCCTCAATTGCAGATTATTTCTCATCAGATTTATTTGCATCTATTGAAGTAAAGAAAGGCACATCTACTTCAACTTATGTACTTGCTAGTTCATCTTCATTTAGATTATATGCAAATACAGAAATGGTAATTACTGCGGCTGAAGGTAAAGAATTCTATAATGTTGAATTTACAACAGCTGAAAATAAAAATGGCCCTTATATAGTTAAGGTTAGCGAAGATCATAAGACTATTACGATTATTGCTAGTGCACAAGTTAGACTTACTGAAATTAAGGTTTATTATAAATAATATTTTCTAAAATTTAAACAATAAGGGGCTGTAAAAAATAAACAGCTCCTAAACTTCAATCAATGAAATTTATTTTTTTACAGCCCCTTATATTTTTCTCAAAAGGAGATAAAATTATGAAACTAAAACATTTATCAATGCTTAGCTTAATTGCTTTAGGTGTATTTGCTACAACATCATGTGGATTAAAGAAAGAATCATCAAATGTTTCTACAACTAATCCATCTACAAGTAAACCTGCAGTTTCAACACCAATACCAACTACTCCAACACCTACAAATCCTCCAACAATACCTATCTATGAAGGATACTATAGTTCTGTTACTACAGATATTCTTTCAAATAGTACATCACTTAAATCAACCCTAAATCAAATAGTATCTTCAAATGTAAAAAAGATATCCTATAGTGATGCTACTACATCACTTAAGACAATTGATTCTTATGATGGTGATTATGTAGAGTGTATTTATACCGGAGAACGTTTAGGTAAGGATAATTCAGGCTCAGCATCCGGACAATGGAATAAGGAACATGTTTGGGCTAAGTCACATGGCTTTAATGATCAAAAATATGATGCTTATTCTGATTTACATCATTTAAGAGTATCAGAAGCTCGTATTAATTCCTCACGTAGTAATAGCTATTTTGATGAAGTATCAAATCCAACAAACAAAGATGACTACGGAAATAAATGGACTAGTACAGTATTTGAACCAAGAGATGAAGTAAAAGGCGATATAGCTCGTATGCTACTATATATGGTAGTAAGATATGAAGATTCAACTTTAGATTTAGAGCTTACAAACGATACTACTCTAGCTTCAAAAGCTGAAAATGGAACTGAAGGCTATATAGGTATTTTAAATACTATCCTAAAATGGAATTTTGAAGATCCAGTCGATTCAAGAGAATTATACCGCAATGAAGAAATCTATAAGGAACAAGGAAATCGTAATCCTTTTATTGATCATCCTGAGCTTGCTTATTATTTATATAAAACAGAATGTGAATCAAAAAGTATTACCGAATCCTATTCACTATCTCATATAACCCCTGTTTTAAAGAATGATTCTAAAATAGAGGAAGTAAATGCTAAGATTAAAGAAATAGGTACAGTTACATTAGAAAGTAAAACTAAAATAGAAGAAGCTGAAGAATCTTATTATGCCTTAGATGACGTATCTAAAAGCTTTGTAACGGAATATGATATTCTAAATCAAGCCAGATTTGATTATAATGTATTATACTCAAAGGCTAATCAAGATACATCTATTTCAACAACAATGGATTTAACTATTTTAAGTGATACAACGGGATCTTTAGCTTTAAATGGTATTGAATTATCATATACAGCTCCATATGTTAATAAGGATAAAGGTATTTATGCTCAAACTAGTAAAAATGCTGTATTAAAGGTTAAAAATTTATATGATGCAATTACAAACATTGAATTAACATTCACATCTAATAAACCTGATTCAAAAAAACCAGCAGGTACTGCAACTATAACAATTTCAGATGGAACTAATACTACATCATATACTACAGAAATTTTAGATAAGAGCTCTTCTCATTTAGCTCGTATTGACGTAAGTGAACTTGATATGTCAAAAGAGTTAACAATTACAATTTCATCAAACTTTTCTTCTGCTATATTAGAACAAATTAAATTTAGTGTGATTTAATATGATAAAAGCTTTATTAACTGATATAGATAATACAATATTGGACTTTAATAAGTGCGAGCTAGAAGCTTTAAAGCCGGTACTTATTAAATACGGGATACCAACAACAGAAGAAAATATCAAGCTATATTCAAGTATTAATTTAGCACATTGGAAAATGCTTGAAAAAAAAGAAATTTCAAGAGAAGAATGCATAACCTTAAGATGGACATCATTTTTTAGTCATTTTAATATTAATGTTAATCCTAAAGATATAAATGAATTATATTTTAATAATTTAAAAAATGGCGGATATCTAATTAAGGATGCAGCTATCTTTTTAAAAGAACTAAATACTTTAGGCCTTCCTATATATGCTGTCACAAATGGTGCGATGATTGTTCAAAAATCAAGACTTGAAAAAAGTGGTATTTTAAAGTATTTAAAGAAGGTTTATATATCAGAGAAAATAGGTTTAACTAAGCCAGATAAAGCTTTCTTTGATTATGTACTTAAAGATATTAATTTAAAAAACGATGAAGTAATAATGCTAGGTGATTCATTAACATCAGATATAGCAGGTGCTTTAAATGCTAAAATAAAGCCAATTTGGCTAGATTTAAGCAATCTTAACATCGAAGGTGAGTATTTTATTGTACATAGCCTAAAAGAGGCTTTAGATGTAATTAAAAAGGAAATATAATATATACAAAAGCACTTGCATTAAATGTAGGTGCTTTTTTTAAAGATAATTTTTATTTTATAACTGGTACAAAATGATAGATACGTTAATAAAATAACGAATTTACTGTTTAGAAAAATTATGATAAGATTAACTCGGTAAAAACCGAGTCGGAGTTAGTCGAGTTAGATTGGATTTATTGGACGTAAAGAATAATTAAACAAATTAAATAAAGCACTCAACTTATATTTTATCTTTAATGAAGTGATTTTTAAGTTTAGTTATATAAATATAAAATTGCTTAGTATATATTGTTTTCTGCAAAAAGGGAATTGAATTCCCTAAAAAAATGTGTTATATTGTTTTTAGAAAAGGATATGATACTATGATTAAAAGACATATTTATAATCAAATTTTGGATAGTGTAAAATCAAAGCCAGTTACTTTAATAACGGGAGCACGTCAAGTAGGAAAATCTACATTAGCATTTGAATTTGAAAAAATGGGTTTTTCTTATGTGTCACTTGATAGTTCAAGAGAAAGAGAAATGGCCAAAAAAGATCCAGAATTATTTTTACAAATGCATCCTTGGCCACTAATAATAGATGAAGTTCAACGTGCACCTGAATTATTTAATGTTATTGAAGAAGTTGTAAATAATGAAAAGCGGAAGAAGATTAATAACTATGGGATGTTTATTTTAACAGGTTCTCAAATGTATAAGCTTATGAAGGGTGTAACAGAGTCCCTTGCAGGTCGTGTATCTATCATTCATATGATGCCACTATCTAGAAATGAAATTATTAATCGAGATGAACCTATCTTTAATTTTGATATATTGAATATTCAAAAAAGAGCAAGTGAAAATCCATTATCTATGATAGAACTATTTAATAATATTGTTAAAGGATTTTATCCAGAACTTTATAGTAATGATATGCTTCATGTTCAAAAATTTTATTCTGATTATGTTGAAACATATATTGAACGTGATGTGTCTGAAATGCTTAATGTTAGAGATAAGTTCCAATTTAGACGTTTTATGGAATTGATTGCGTCGCTTACTGGAGAAGAGCTTATCTATGATAATATTGCTAAGATAATTGGAATTGATAAGAAAACAGTAATGTCATGGCTTAGTGTTTTAATTGCTGGTGATATTGTATATTTATTAGAGCCTTATAATGAGATATCAATTTCTAAAAGAATAATAAAAAGGCCAAAATTGTATTTTACTGATACTGGTTTAGCATGTTATTTAGCAAGACTAAATTCTGGTGAAATTTTAGGAGCGAGCGCATTTTCTGGACGTTTTGTTGAAACATATATAATTAATGAAATTAAGAAAAGTTATGTAAATAATGGTATAGAACCTAACTTCTATTATTATAGAGATAGTGATATGAATGAAATTGATCTAGTTATTATTCAAGATGGAAAACTACATAGAATCGAATGTAAGAGTGGTATCAAATTTAATAATAATGCAGTTAAAGGATTTAAACAATTAGATAAAACCAATTATCAAATAGGTTTCAAGGTAATAATATGTAATACAGATACAGTATATCCTTTAGATGATAACGTTTATGTATTGCCTTTAGCAGGAATTTAATTAAAATGTTATATTTATGTTTTTAATATACTCGTAAGTATTATACTTATGAGTATATTTTTTATAAACGACTATATTATTTCAAAAATACTTGAATAAATATTATTAGATAATCTTTTAAGATGATTCAAAATTAAATAATTTAAATAAAATATTGCTAATTTAATTAAATGGCTTATTGATGTTTGACTTTATATTTCTTAAGTCGTAAAATACAAGTATAGTGAATAAGCTTAAGTATGTATTTGAGGTGTGAAAGTATGGAAAAAAATAATTATATTAAAACTTTATTTAAATCATTTAATGTGATTCATGTAATTATAATTGCATTATTTGTAATGGGAATGTATTTTTTAAGTGTTAATGTTAATTCAATCTTGCCAGAACTATCCAATCCTAATTCATTTAAGTATACAATAAAAGGGTTATATACAATTGTTCTTGGTTCATTGGCAGTATGCTATTTGATAAGAATTAAGTCAAAGGAAATTAATTTATTTGATTTATTTGCTTGGGCTAATTTACTGGGAATTATTGGAGCTCTTATTTATGCTAAGGTTGCATCAAAGGTTGATGGCTTTAGTCTTACTGTTGCGATAATTGCGATTTTATATTTAATTGGGATTGTTGTTCGTTTCTTTATTTCTAAACCAGAAGCTACTAATAATCAATTTAAATGCTATATGTATAATATAACTATGAAGATAAATCCATTAATTTTTGCAGTTATTGGATTTGGACTTGGTATATATGCTTCAATGTATATGAGCTTTACTAGTAAATTTTACACTAATATTGAAAATTACTTCTATGCTCTTTTAATTGGTATTATTTTACTAGGTGCTATTATGAATATAGTATCATCAAGCAGAGTAACAATAATAGATTATGTATTAATATCTTTATTATGTTTGTTTGGTACAATGGTCATATATTCAAAAGATGAAGTAGATTTAGCAAAGTATCCATTTGATGAGGCTTTATTTTTAGCAATTACTACAGCTACAATTCTTTATTTTAGAGGTTTAAGCTTTAATGGTGATTATAGTATGGAATCTAAAATAAAGGATAATAATTATCATTCAGCTGTTTTAGCTAAATATGATTATGCTTTAGCATTTGTTTATGGTGCTTTAGCAATTGCGTTAATTGCCATGACTAACTTTAATTTGCTTGAATTTAATTATATTATTGATAAAATTACGGCTTCAAGCTTTGATGTTTCAAAACATAAGATAGTGTTTAATATAATTGGTGGTGTATTATTAGCTCTTCCTGTAATATTAATCCTTGTAAAAAGAGATTTTAAAAATAAGAATATTGTTTTTACGGATTATCTTTTAAAGGTATTAGAGGTTATATCTTTATTAGCTCTTCCTTTAACATATTTAATTATTACAAATGCTAAAAATTTAAAAATGTCTGGAATAATTATTGGAGGAATTATAATTGTAATGCAAATCTTTACAATTGTAATTTATATTTTAAGAATTAAGCATTACGAAATTAAAGTAGAAGACGTATCTGATAAAGAAACTGTTGTTAATGATACAAAAGGAACTCCTGTTAATGATGAAATAATTGAAGCCTCAGAAAATGCTGAAGAAGTTATTGAATCTTCAAATTCTGAAACCCTAGATGAGGCTTTAGCTGAAACTAAAGAAGAGGCTTTAGAAGAAGAAAAACAAGAATCAAGAAGTATTGAACCTGTAATTTCTGAAGAGTCAGTAGATGATGAAGATAATGACGAGGATGATGACCTTGATGAGCTTGAAGAAGACGATAAGGAAGATGCAAGTGCACTTTCATCGTTAGTGGTATCTGAAAAAAGAATCCGTTTAACTTTCGAGGAAAAAACAACGCTAGCATCAGATGAGGTTAAAAATTATTATAATGAAGTTAAAAACTATTTATTAATGTATCGTGCCCATGCTCGTTTATCTAAAAAATGTGAATCATTTAGATATAAAGGCTTATTAGCAAAGGTTGCATTTGCTGGTAAAACATTGAAGGTTAATTTAGCAATTGATCCTAAAACACTTGAAGGGACAAAATATCATTTCAAGGATAGATCAGATAAGAAGCAATATCAGCTTGTACCAACACAGATTAAGATTAAATCTGATCGAGGTCTTAAGTACTTTAAGGAATTAGTCGATATGATGATGGAGGGACGTGAGGTAAAACCTAAGCGTCGCTTTGAGACAACTGATTTTACAGCTCTTTTAATTCCTGATGGGCATGCCGTTTTATATACACTTGGAGTGACAAATGATCATTTAGTTGATATTATGGATGTATCTAATGTACCAACTGATTTACCAGTTGACTTGGTATATCATATACCAACAATAAATGGTGATGATATTGAAGGTATGAAAGAAGAAAATAGCATATATCTTGATACTTTGTGTAAGCATTTTAATGATGGTGACATTATAACCCTTGATATTCTTAAGAAGAATAATATTCTTACAAGAGGAAATATGCTAAGAATTAAGGCTAGAGGAACCTTAGATAAGCATTTTACAATATATGCTGATTCCTTTGAAGCTAATGCTCTTGCTATGCTACTTTGCACAGGCTCTAAAGCAGTTAAGCTTATAAGAAATAGAAAATAGATATTTTGCTTGAATAGAAATGCAAATTTTATCAACTAGGATTTTAATAATAAAAAAGCACAATCTATCATGTGCTTTTTCTTTACTATTTAGCTTTAAAATGCTAAAATTAGTTGTAAATTTAAGAGGATGATTTTTATGTATGATGTAATCGTTGTTGGTGGCGGTCATGCCGGATGTGAGGCATGTCTTGCTACGTCAAAAATGGGATTTAAAACTTTATTAATATCAGGAAACCTAAATATGTTAGGTTCGATGCCTTGTAATCCTTCAATTGGTGGACCAGCTAAGGGTATTGTTGTAAGAGAAATTGATGCTCTTGGTGGATATCAAGGAAAGAATGCAGATTTATGCCAGATTCAAATGAAAATGCTTAATTCTTCTAAAGGACCTGCTGTAAGAGCTTTAAGAAGTCAGGATGATAAGGTATTATATTCTAAGATGATGCGTAAGCATCTAGAAGAACAAGATAATCTAGAGCTTAAGGAAGGATACGTTGAAAATATCATTGTTAATGATAATAAAGCTTGCGGTGTTATTATGCCTAATGGCGAAAAAATACCATCACGTGCGGTTATCATTACTACTGGTACATACCTAAATAGTAAGATATTTAGAGGTCATGTTGTTACTACATCAGGGCCTGAAAACCAACCAACAAGCTTTGGAATTTCTGCCCAGCTTCAAAGATTAGGTTTTGATGTGAGACGTTTAAAAACAGGAACGCCGCCTCGTATTAAGGCTTCTACAATTGATTTTTCAAAGTCAAGCCTTGAACCTGGGGATACCTATCCTTATCGTTTTTCTTTTGATAAAGGATATGAACCAATTAATAATATAAGTGTGCCTTGTCATTTAACATATACAAATAAGGAAATTCACAAATTGATTATGGATAACCTTGATGAAAGTGCTATGTATGGTGGTGTAATTACAGGTGTAGGACCAAGATATTGTCCTTCAATTGAAACAAAGGTTGTTAGATTTAGTGATAAGGAGCGTCATCAAATTTTCCTTGAGCCTGAAAGCCTTGAGTGGGATCAAATTTATGTCCAGGGTTTTTCAACATCAATGCCAGTTGAAATTCAGGATAAGATGATAAGATTAATACCAGGACTTGAACATTGTGAGGTGCTACAATATTCATATGCTATTGAGTATGATTCAATTAACCCTTTGAATTTGTGGCCTAGCCTTGAAACAAAGATTGTTGAAAATTTATTCTGTGGTGGTCAAATTAATGGAACATCAGGCTATGAAGAGGCTGCTTGTCAAGGTCTTATGGCAGGTATTAATTGTGGTTTAAAGCTTCAAGGGAAAAAGCCTTTAGTTTTAGGAAGAGATGAGGCTTATATTGGTGTTTTAATTGATGATTTGGTTACAAAAGGAACGGAAGAGCCTTATCGTTTGTTAACATCGAGGGCTGAATATCGCTTATTGTTAAGACATGATAATGCAGACTTAAGACTTCGTGAATATGGCTATCAGGTTGGGTTAATTTCGGAAGAGCAACATAATGCTTTGATTAGTAAAATTAAAAGTATTGAAGAGATGATAGCATATTTAAAAGCTACCAATGTTTCTATGAGTGAAGAAAATAATGCTTATATTGAAGCTAAAGGATCATCTCGAATTGCTGAGTCAATAAAAGCCTATGAGCTTTTAAAACGTCCTGAAATTAGCTACCATGATATTAAGCATTTGCTTAAATTAGACACTAGTGATGATGTACTTGAGGCCGTTGAAATTGAAGCTAAATATAAAGGCTATATTGAAAAGGCTCGTAGTCAAGCTCTTCATTTGAGAGCACTTGATGAAAAGCTAATTCCTTTAGATATTGATTACAATAAGGTTTCTAATATTGCTTTAGAAGCAAGAGAAAAGCTTATGCAAATTCGTCCAAGAACACTTGGCCAAGCATCAAGAATTTCGGGTGTTAATCCTGCTGATATTGCTGTTCTTTCAGTTTATTTAGAAACATATAAGAGAGGTTAGTTATGAATTTTAAAGAAGATTTAAAAAAATTAAATATTGAATTAACAAATGAAGCCTTTCTAAATTTTGAGGAATATTATAAATTTTTAGTCGAATATAATGAGCATGTTAATTTAACAGCTATTACAGATTATGATGGCGTATATTATAAACATTTTTATGATTCCTTAACGTTATCACTTGCTCTTGATGTGACAAAGCCTATTAATCTTGTAGATGTTGGTGCAGGAGCAGGATTTCCTTCAATCCCTAATGCTATTGTATTTAATAATTTAAATGTTACAATTATTGATGCCTTAAATAAACGTATTAATTTTTTAAATGAATTAATTGCTAAATTAAAACTTAATAATGCTAAGGCATTACATGCTAGAGCTGAAGAATATGCCGCTTTTCATCGAGAAGAGGCTGATGTTGTAACCGCCAGGGCTGTTGCAAGATTAAATATTCTTGCCGAATTATGTATCCCTCTTGTTAAGGTTGGAGGTCTTTTTGTGGCAATGAAAAGTGTTGAATCGGAGCAAGAATTTTTAGAAGCTAAAGGTGCAATAAAAACATTAGGTGCAGAGCATCTTAAAACCATAAGTGTTGAGCTACCTAATCAAATGGGTCACCGTGAGATATTAGTTTTTAAAAAGGTTAATAAAACACCTAGTAAATATCCTCGTCAATTTAGTCAAATTAAAAATAAGCCATTGTAGTTAAGGAGTTTTTTTATGAGTTGTAAGGTAATCGCAATTACAAATCAAAAGGGTGGAGTAGGTAAAACCACAACATCAGTTAATCTTTCAGATGCACTTGCGAGATTAGATAAAAGAGTATTGTTAATTGACTTAGACCCTCAAGCCTCAGCTTCTTTAAGCTTGGGCTTAGATCGTTATGAGAATAAAACAATTAATGATGTATTAATGGGAGAATGTGAAATTAAGGATGCAATTTGTCATCCTAAGCATTCAAAATGTGATGTTGTTGTATCTAATATTAATTTATCTAAATTAGAAATTAAAACAATTGATAATCCTAATCGTGAAATGCTACTTTCAAATGCTATTTCTTCCTATCGTAAAAAATATGATTATATTATTATGGATTGTCCACCATCACTTGGTATTATCACCTTAAATAGCTTATTTGCGGCTGATAGTTGTCTTATTCCTGTTCAATGTCAATTCCTTGCAATTGACGGATTAACACAGCTTTTAAACACAATTAAAACCGTTCAAAAACGTAAGAAGGTACTTGATAAAAATCTTCAAATTGAAGGGATTTTGCTTACGATGCTTGACAAACGTGTTATTTCATCATGGCAAATTGTAAATGAGATAAAAGAATGCTTTGGAGAAAAAGTTTTTAAGACGATCATTAATGTTAATGTTAAGGCTCAAATAGCCCCAACTGTAGGTAAGCCGGTTATTGCTTATGCATCTAGATGCCCTGCTTCTAAACAATATAAAGAATTAGCAAGGGAGATAGTGAAAAATAATGGATGAAAGAAAAACATTACTTGATTTAATTAATGAAAATGTTACTGAACCAGATAATGAACAAATTATTGATCTTCCATTATCTAAGGTTAAGCCTAATCCCTATCAGCCTCGAAAAGAGTTTGATAAGGCAGCACTTAATGATTTAGCTTCTTCAATAAAGGAACATGGTGTTATTCAACCTATAATTGTTAAGGAAAATGCTGGTGAATTTATTATTATTGCCGGTGAAAGACGTTATCGTGCATCTTTACTTGCAGAACGTGAAACAATTCCCGCAATTGTGAGAAGTTATGAAAAATCTAAGATGATTGAATTAGCTTTAATTGAAAATTTGCAAAGACAAGAATTGTCAGCTTATGAGGAAGCAAATGCATATGCACTTATGATAAAAGAATTAGGATATAATCAAACAGATGTTGCAAAGCATGTTGGTAAAAGTCGTAGCTATATTACAAATATGCTTGGTATTTTAACCTTGCCAAATGAAGTATTATCAATGCTACAATCAGGTAAGCTTTCTTTTGGCCATGCTAGAGCATTGTCTAAACTATCAGATGGAAAAAGAATTATTGAGCTTGCACATATTATAGTTATGAAGAACTTGAGCGTTCGTCAAATTGAGGAGCTTGTCAAAAATGAAGATAAAAAAGTTGCTCAGCAACCTCGCAAAACTGATAAACAAATAATATCAAAATCTATTGGTAAAAATAATTTAAAAATAAAAATAGCGGTGTCTCATGATAAAGTAACAATTAAAGCAAAAAATCATGATGAACTTCAAGAAATTATCAATTGGCTAATGGAGGGAAAATAATGTTTGAAGAGGGAACAATCGTCATTACAAAGAAAAATCATGTTTGTGGTTCTAATGAATGGAAGATAATTCGTACAGGTGCAGATTTAAAGCTTGAATGTGTTAAATGTAAAAGAGTAATAATGATGCCAAGATATGAATTAGAAAAGAAAATAAAGATTAAATAATGGCTTTGTTATCTTATTTATTATTAGATGAAATTAAACTGTAGATGATGTCTACAGCTTTTTTTTACAAAAAACACAAAAAATTTAAAAAAATGCTTGCAATTATGAAAAGTTTATAATATAATAAGGGAGCGCTATGATTTGAAGCGTAAATTCTGGTCGGGTAGCGAAGAGGCTAAACGCGTCAGACTGTAAATCTGATCCTTAGGGTTCGTTGGTTCGAAACCAACCCCGACCACCATTTTTAGGTCTTTGAAAACTGAACAAAATGACAATTAATAAGCCAAGCGAATTAATTACAACAACAATTCTGAAAAAAATACATCAGAGCAAAAAGGAAAACAAT
>MNRZ01000071.1 GCA_001916215.1 Clostridium sp. CAG:307_30_263 | reverse complement strand
TCCTTACTTATATTATACAACAAAACGAGAAAAAAGTATAGAATAATACTATACTTTTTTGATGATTTTATATGTAATTTATAATCAGCTGCTAACCCTTCTTCCATATCTATATCTTGCCACCATAAAGCCCAAAGTTTTCCAATTCTCATTCCCTTACATAAGCAAATATATATATACCTAAATTTTTAAAAGTAAAATTTTCATGAGCATAATCCATCAATTTTCTTTGATTATCTCTAGATAAAACTCCAATGTTTTTCTTTTCATGATTAGTAGAAATTTTATATCAATTTGATGAAAATCAATCATATTGTTTTTCACTCCAAACCTTAAAATCATTTTTAAAACAATCGAAATATCTTTAATTGTTTTTTCATTTGACCTATTATTAAATTCATTTAGAACATATTGTTGTACTAATTTTTCAGTAATATCGTATACTTCTCAAAATGCTAGTATCAAATGGTTTTCACATAATAAACAATATGCTGAGTATGTTGATAGCTTAACATACATTTTCTTTTCCTTCTTCCAAACTTCAAAAACTTCTTTAAATTTTATTTTTTCCATTAATTTAACCTACAAAATAGCCCAAATACATTGTAATAATTAAATGATTTATTTAAATGATTTAAGATTATTTAGGAAAAATGTTCCTGATTTGAGAAAAGTAAAACTATCGAAAATATGTGAGTTGATTACAAAAGGGACCACTCCTAAAAATTTTACAATTTAAGAAATTAATTTTATTAAAATCAAATCTATTAGTGATTTATCTAATATTAATCTAACTAAATTAGCTCATATTAGTTTTGCTGAACATACAGGATATTTAAAACGTAGTATCTTGATGGAAAATGATATATTGTTTTCAATTGTCGGTGCTTTAGGCAATGTGTATGTTGTAGATAAAAATATTGCCTGCAAAAACAAACCAAGCACTTGCAATAATTCGCTTAAAGAAGCAAGAATATGTAAACTATATTAGTTATTATTTGCAATCTAAGATTATAAAAAATATGATAAATGGATCAAAGTCAATTGATGCTCAACCAAATCTTTCTTTGGCAAAAATATCAAATATAAAGGTCAAATTGCCTATTAATGATGATTTAAGAAACGTTAAGTTATTAAAACTCATTGATAATAAAATAACTACTCAAAAGAAAATCATTGAGAGTAAAAAATCCTTAAGCTATATCAAAAGCAAAAGGATTATCTCTTAAATAAAATGTTTCTTCTATTTTGTGTTCTATTATTTCTTATATCATTGATTGCAATTTTTGTGCTTTTTATATACTCACCATAAGCAATTTGCTTTTGAATTGATTATGCTTTGGGTAAATCAACCACATCCTTTGTTGTACCAAATCTATAATATTTAGAATCTAAGCTATTAAAAAGATTTAATTTAATATTTTATTAAATAATAATAAGGCTATTTTAAATCCTTTTAGTTAGATATTATTTTAAAAAGAGCCTTACAAGCTTATCATTAAGCTTCTTATATGGCTGATAGCGCATAGGGAGATCAATAATAGTTTTTTTATCGACAATACTCTTATAATGACTGAAGGTTTGGAAGCCATTAAAGCCATGATATGATCCTATTCCACTTTCCTTGAAGCCACCAAAGCGTAAATAGCTTGATGCAAGGTGAATGATACAGTCATTGATACATCCACCCCCAAATTCAGCTTCCGTTACAAGCTTGTTAATATTTCTTTTATTTGAAGAATAAATATAGCATGCAAGCGGTGTATCTCCTTCATTTATCTTGCCTATTACATCATCAAGGCTTTCATATTCAATTATAGGAAAAATTGGTCCAAAGATTTCTTCCTTCATTACCTTATCATCAAATGATACATGATCCATTATTGTTGGTCCTATTTTAAGCCTTGATTCATCAATATTTCCACCATAAATTACCTTTGATTTATCAATTAAATTATTAATTCTTCTAAAATGATTTAAATTAATAATTTTCCCATAGCTTGCACTTTCAATTGGATTATCACCAAATTGTCTTTTAATTTCTTTAATAATTAAATCAATAAATTTATTTTTAATACTCTTATGTACGAAAAAATAATCTGGTGCAACACAGGTTTGTCCTAGGTTAAGAAGCTTACCAAAGACAATTCTTTTAGCTGCTAGCTTTAAATTACATTTAGCATCAATTACACAAGGGCTTTTACCACCAAGCTCAAGCGTTACAGGAGTATTTGATTTTGAAGCACTTTGGTAAACTATATTTCCAACCTTTTTACTTCCCGTAAAGAAAATATAGTCAAATTTCTTTTGAAGTAATAAAGAATTTTCCTCATATCCTCCAAAAACACATGATACATACTCCTTGGGAAAAACATTTTCAATAATTCTTTTTACAACCTTATTAGTATTAGGTGAATACTCACTGGTTTTAAGTAAAACAACATTACCAGCCGCTACAGCCTCAACAATTGGATCTAGGCTTAGTAAAAAAGGATAATTCCAAGGGCTCATTACTAAAACAACTCCATATGGGCTTGCAAGCTCAAAGCTTTTAGAAATATATTGCGCAAGAGGAGTTCTAACCCTTCTTGGCTTAGAAAATTTCTTAATATGCTTTAGCATATAAGTAATTTCACTAAGCACAAGGCCCGTTTCGCACATATAGGCTTCACTTGGGCTTTTACCTAAATCCTTATATAGGCCTTCATTAATTAAATCAATATTATTTTTGATTTCCTTATATAATTTTTTTAAATATAAAATTCTATATTTATAATCCAGGGTCCTTTTAGTTTTAAAAAAGGCATAATGATTATTTATAAGCTCATCAATATTATTTTGCACTTTCTTCACCTATTTTCTTATACATTTGGGCTAATTTCTCCTTAGACCAAAGGACTGGAACAGGATAAAGAGGATTAGCCTCATGGTAGGCATAATCTGCCATCATTTTAATATCTTCATCCTTGATTCCCTTTAAATGAGCTGGAATATTTAAAATCCTATTATATTTCTCAATCTTATTAATTATAAGATTGCAGGCTTCCTTAGCATTAGTTGATTTTGTAGCGTAGCCTAAATAAATTGCAATCCTTTTCATTTTTTTATAGATACTCTTACCATATTCTCTTAAAACGATTGGTAGAATAACCGCATTGGCAAGACCATGAGCAGTATTATATTTACCACCAATGGCATGAGCCAAAGCATGAACATAGCCAACATAGGCCTTAGAAAAGGATCTTCCTGCTTTATGAGCGGCAATAAGCATATTTTTTCTTGATTCTCTTGTTTTATCCTTATAGGATATTAAAAGATTATCAAAAATAAGCTTAATAGCCTCAAGGGCATCCTCTCTTGTCTTTTTATTACCACTTCTTCCTATATAGGATTCAATCGCGTGAGTTAAAGCATCCATTCCCGTTTGAGCTAATACAGCATCAGGAAGAGTCATACAAGCTGATTCATCTAAGCAAGCATAGCTTGGAATCAAAGGGAAATCATTAATTGCATATTTATGTCTTGTCTTAGAATCAACAATAACCGCAGCAAGTGTCGTTTCGCTGCCAGTACCTGCCGTGCTTGGGCAAGCAATTAGCATTGGAATTTTCTTTCTAACATGTAATATTCCTTTAAGCTTAGATAAATCCTTTTTAGGATTTACCACTAAGGCACCTAAGGCCTTAGCACAGTCAATGGGTGATCCTCCTCCAAAGGCGATAATCGAGTCACAGCCACTATTTTTATAAAGGATTAGCGCTTCATTAACATTGTCGGTTGTAGGGTTCGCTACAACATTATCATAAACTACATAGCTAATATTAGCCTCATCAAGGCTTTTAAATAAATCATTGGCCAAGCCAAGCTTACTTATTGTTTTATCAGTTACAATTATAGGCTTTTGCTTCTTATTTTCTTTAATTACATCCTTAATGTTAGATATTTTATCAATGATTTTAGGATCACGATATGGTAATATCGGCAAGGCTAGCTTAAAGCATAGCTGATAGGTACGACAATAAATTTTAAATAATATATTCATTTTATTTCTCCAATTTCTCTATGTAAATGTTCAAATTTTCACTAATTGTTTTTAGCATATCATAAAACAATTTTCTTTCCTCTTCATTATAAGCACTTCCAGCAAACGAAACGGCATTATCACTTTCAAAATCAATGTATTTAGCTACCTCTTTTCCCTTTTCTAGTAACAAAATAGCTGATTTATATTTCTTGTCACAAGAAATATATCCATTTTCAGCTAAATATGCTAAGGCCCTTGAAATAGCCCCCTTATCCTCATTAGTAAGCTTTACAAGCATTGAATTTGTAACATTTTCATAATGTCTTAAATAAAATAGGCACATGACGTGAATTGATTTTAGTCCATATTCCTTTATTTTAAACTCCTTAAGCCTTTGAATATTTTTATATATTGATGATATATAGCTTGAAAAGCATTCAAAGCGATTATCCATTTTAACACCTAACCTTTTTTCTAAATTATAGCACTTTTTGTTGATTTATCAACAATTTTTATTAAAAATATTAAGACTTTAAAGTCTTTTAATTAAAATTTCTAATACTGCTTGTAATAAATTATTTTAAATGCTAAAATTATGATAAGTAAATATTTAGGAAATGATGTTCTTCCTTGTTATTTAACAAAACCGCTATTATGCTGATGACGTCTATAGTTTTTTTACTATGGAGTTATCAGCTTTTTTTATGAAGGGAATGATTGTTATGTTTTTAAGCTTATTTTTAATCTTTTTCGTAGGGATAATTGGGGGAATTTTATTTGAAAAAATAAAAATTCCCAAAATAATCTTTTATTTATTAATGGGAATCTTATTTGGTAGTAGCCTCCTTAATATTATTAATCCAAGCCTTGAGCAAATATCAGATTATTTAAGGCAAATTGCTTTAATTATTATTTTAACAAGATCAGGTCTAGCCCTTGATTTTAAAACTCTAATTAAAATTGGACGTCCTGCAATTCTTATGTGCTTTTTACCAGCGAGCTTTGAAATAATAGGCATTACTATTTTTGGACCCTTACTCCTTAATATTTCCTATCTTGAGGCTCTTCTTTTAGGATGTGTACTAGGTGCGGTATCACCAGCTATTGTTGTACCAAGAATGCTTACAATGATAGAAAATAAGCAAGGTGGAGATATTCCTAAAATCATCATGGCGGGAGCCTCTTGTGATGATATTTATGTAATTATCTTATTTTACGCTTGCTTAAATGCCTTAAGGACAAGCAAATTTAATTTTATATCACTTCTACAAATTCCATCAAGTATTCTTTTAGGAATTCTTCTTGGGCTTATTTTTGGTATTGGTCTAATTTATTTATTTAAGCTTTTAAATACAAGTTCAACTATTAAGGTAATTATTATGCTAGGTGTCTCATTCCTATTAGTTTGGCTTGAGGCATATTTAAAGGCTTATATTAGTATTTCATCCTTACTTGCAATTATTATTATGAGTATTATAATTTCTACTAGGATGGATGATTTAAAGGAAATTAAAGGCGCCTATAATCATTTATGGAGTGCCTTTGAAATACTACTATTTGTCCTTGTAGGTACTAGAGTTAAATTAAATTTAGTATTTTCAATTGAAGGCTTAAGCATTCTCCTTCTCATTTTAATTGGTCTAGCCTTTAGATCAATTGGTGTTCTCTTAAGCCTTATTGGTAAGAAATATAAGCTTAGAGAAATAATTTTCTTTATTGTATCCTATCTTCCTAAAGCTACAGTTCAGGCCTCAATTGGAGCCATTGCTTTAAGTGAGGGCCTAGAATGTGGTCAGTTGGTTCTAGCTGCCAGTGTAATTGCTATTTTAGTTACTGCTCCGCTTGGCGCAATTTTAATAGATTTAACTAAAAGAAAAATACTAATCCTAATAGAAGCTACATAGAAAAATAACGAGGCATAAAAACATGTTTTAAAAAAATTAGAAAGCTTCAAGCTTAGAAACGTTTTTTAAAAAGCTATGTGGCTTTTATTAGGAAATAATTTTAAATTATTTCTCTTAGAGCTTATTATATTTAGTTGAAACTCCCTTTGCCTTTTCAACTGGGTACTTCTTTTCATTTTTATCAATCTTTTTATTTATTATTTCAATAGGATCAAGCTTTAATACTAGAGCCATTTGAAGACAATAATTCATCACATCGGCAAGCTCTTCCTTAACCGCCTCTAAATCATAATTATTTTCATCCCATTGGAAGCATTCTAAAAGCTCAGCTGCTTCTATTGAAATTGATTTAGATAAATTTTCAGGGGAATGAAATTGATTCCAATCTCTATCTAAATTAAATTTATCTATTCTTTGTAACGTTTTATCTAATCTATCCATTTTACTTAATGATCTCCTTATTAAGCATTTTAGACATATACTTAAGCAAGGCCTTATCCTCACAATAAACATAACAGCCCTTTTGACCTCTTGATAATAAGATTCTGTAGGTATTTCTAATAATTTTATCAGCTAAGTCATAATTCTTAGTTGTTTTAATTCCTTTTATTGACTTATCACCCTTAGCTCTTTGCATGAAATCAGTCTTAACTCCATCCTGATAAAATAAATCCTTACCAATGATTACACCACAATAATCAAATTCAAGACCCTGAGATGTATGAATACAGCCAACCTGCTCAAACGAATTTTTCGTTACATAATTAGCCAATCTACCCTTTTGAATTAAATCACATAAAAGCTGAATAGCAACCACCGATTTTCCAGCACCTTGCAACAGTGAGTAAAGAATTAAGAGTCTAATTAATACCCGCGAATAAAAAACTACACAGCACCAAAATATATTTTATTTTGATTCATTTACGCCATTAATAAATGTAGTATATTCGTCAACTTTACTATTATACTCATTTACAATTTCGTTTATTATCTTTATCAAATTAATTTCAGCTTCGTTTTTCTCATCAATCATATCTTTAATTTCAACTTTTTCTGCCAAATTTTTATTTAACAAAAATTTAACTAATTCACTAAAACTTATTTCGTTAACAAAATTATATGTTTCTATATTTGCATCAATATTTTTAATTGAAATACTGTTTTCTTCTTTTACTATTTTAATTTCCATATTCTTCTTCTCCAATTATATCGCCAAATTTATGATTTCTATTTGCGAAACTCTTCTTTCCACCCTCTAAAATTTTTATTAGTCTTTCTTTATCTTCTGACTTTTCAATAAGATAATTTTTATAATTGATAGTCCCATTATTCTCAACATAAATATAATTAAAAGCATCACCATAAACTGCAACAGAAGGATTATGAGTCACAAATATTAATTGTTTTATTTTCTTTTTTTCTTTTATATTTGGCACCAATTAATTACTGATATAATCGTTATCTATATTATCTTCTGGTTGGTCTAAAACAAGAATTGTTTCTTCCAAATCAAATAACATATCCAAATATGCAACGCTTTGGGTTCCCAATGATGCTTTACTTAAATTTTTAAGAGAGTTATTATTCAAATCCTTTTCTAAATTAGAAAGACTTTTTATTAAATGAGCGTGAGCATCTTGATTTTTATATTGATAAGGATAAGAATAGAAATAAAGCTATTACTTTTCAAATAACTGATCCTGTTCTTACAACTCATTTAGCTTATGTAATTAATTTAATTGGTATGAAATCAATGCTTAAAGAAGAAAATTTTGAATTAGTTTATAGAGATTTATTATTAGAAAATGGCAATACTTCTTTAGTTACGGGTAAGAAAATGAAGGATGAAGAAATGGAATGGCATAAAAAGCATTATAGCATTATACCTGAAGATGAAGGTAATGATTGGTAAAAATAAACGGTTAGAGAATAAAGCTCAAATTTGAGTTATAATCTCTAACCTGTTTTTTTGATATAAATTTAACTTTGTTTTAATGCTTTCTTAGCATATTCAATGTCAATAGCACAGTCAACACCAGTTCTCATTGCATTTCTTTCCATACATTCAATTAATTTTTGCGATTGAAAATATTCGCTTAAATCATCAAACAATTCTGATATCCAATAAAATTCATTTGCTGAGCATGAATCTAAAAAATTCATACTTTCGGTTAAATTCTCTTTAAAGATTTCCAATAATTGCTCTTGATTTTGATCTGCTAAAACATCATTTTGAGGATCCATTTCATCTCTTTCTTGAATTAGTTCCTTTATTTTTTTTACGTTCATCTATAATTTTTCCTTTCCTATTTTTTTGAATATTCATTGGAAATATTGTTGCCACATTTCCGTTTGTTCTTATAACACCAACGTTAACATTTTCATAATATCCAACTTTAATTTGCTCATCATTTTTAATTTTATCTCTACCATTAATAATTCAATGCTGCCTTAGCATATTCAATATTAATGGAGCAATCTATACCTGTTCTTTTTTCATTTTTTTCCATACATTCTATTAATTTTTGAGACTTAAAATGCTCACTTAATCTTTCAAATAATTCAGATACCCAATATAATTCTTCAGAAGAACAATTATTTAAAAAATCAATTGTATCAGAAAGATTTAAAGATAATATATTATATTGATCATTTTGGCTTCTTTCAGTTAAAATATCATTTTGAGCATCTATTTGTGCCCTTTCTTTTATTAGTTCTTTTAACTTGCTTACGTTCATCTATAATTTTTCCTTTCCTATTTTTTTGAATATTCATTGGAAATATTGTTGCAATTACGCCATTTGATCTTATAATTCCAACATTTACATTTTCATAATATCCAACTTTAACCTGACCATCAAGTTTTTTTCACCTCTTGAAACAACTTGTCCAGCTTGTTTAATTTTTCTTCTGTTCCAATTTCTTGGAAACCAAGACTGATTTATTCCTGATTGCTTTTTATTATTTGTGTGTCCCGGAACATTTCCTACTCGAACACCATTTTTATATTCTTTTATAATATTAAATTAATAATAACTTAATATTCCTTCAACATTATTACTATTTTCAGAATATATAATTATGAATTACCAATCAGTTCTAGAAGTTATTTCTGTTACTACTGATGAAGCTAATTCTAGCATTTCTTCATCAATTTTTTCACCAGCTTCTTTTGCTTGAGCAAGTGGAACCTCATAATTATCGATAATATAATCAACAATTTCTACAATATTATCATCAGAAATTGAATCATAGCCTAATTTTGATAGAACATAGTTATTAATAAAGCTTTCTGCTTTTTTTGAATATTTCTCCATTTTAATTATCTCCTTTCATTATTTGATTAAGTTTTTGTGTGAAGTCTATTAACAGAAATCACATTATTATTTAAATGATTAATAGCAGTAGTAATTTTATTTTTTACGTTCATCTATAATATTTACTTTCCAAATTTTTTGAATATTCATTGGTAATATTGTTACCATATCTCCATTTGTTCTTATAACACCGATGTTAACATTTCCATAATATCCAACTTTAACCTGAACATCAAGTTTTTTCACCTCTTGAAGCAACTTGTCCAGCTGTAAATATCAACTCTAAAAAAATGTCCGCATTCCCCAATCTATAATTTTATTTTACCATTATTTACTATATTTTACTAGGAATTATATTCTTATTTTTCATATAAAAAAACTTGTCCTATATTTTATCATAGAACAAGTTTTAATTACTTATTTAAAATATCATCTATAATAAGCTTAACTCCTTGGACCATCTTATCAATATCCATTGAAGGCTCGTTTAATACCTGTCCATCATAATATGGAAAATGAATAAATAATGCATTACATTTCATTAAATCTAGGGCAGTGTAATAGGTTGTATTACAAATATACGCACCAGCACTTAAAGATAAATAACAAGGAATTATTTTATTAAGCTTAGCTACAATATCTTCAATATTTAAATTACACCTTAAAGCTAAAGAACCCCCTTCTTTAACAAAGCCTCGATCAAATAATACTCCATCATTATCAGGAATAGATCCCCTAGTATAATTTATTCCTAGCATTTCTATCCTTATTTTACTTTCTTTCCCGGCTTGACCTAGGCATAATACAAAATCAGGTTTTATATTTGAAACAGCTTTTGCTAATTCTTCTTTGGCTCTTTTATAGGAAACTGGAAGAATAATTTTATCTTTTATATCTAATCTTTTTAATACCTCTAAGCTAGAATTGCCTTTAACATTACCAAATTCTTCAAAGGCTGTAACTAATATTTTCATTTAAGCACCGTAATTGAATAGCCTGTTTCAAATTTATTTTGAGGGTCTAATTCAATAATCTCCTTCTTTTTACTAATTTCTTCTTCTGGTATATCATAATCAGGAAGTCCCCACCAGGGCTCTACACAAATAAAATTACCAGTTTCCTCCATTGACCAGATTGCTACAACTGGAGCATTCAAAACATCGAATATAAAACAATTATCATTTATATTAAGCTTTATTGACTTAACATTTCTAGCATCATAAATAAGCGTATGATATGCTGTAATTTCTTCTTTTGAAAGCTTCTTATAGCCACTAATATTTATATTACGCTCTCCTACAATCTGACTTCCTTCTTCATTTAATAAATATTGCTTATGAAATACTCCATCTACTTCAATTGCAACATTTTCAAATTCGCCATTTATCAAATTAACACCTAACGCAGGATGACCGCCAACTGAAAAATACATTGTTTTATCATTTTTATTTATAACATGATATTTAATAGAAATTTTATCATTCTCGAGTTTATAGGTTACCTCAAAATGAAATTTAAAAGGGTAAAGCTTAAGTGTTTCTTCATTATCATCAAACCCAAGTGTAATTTCTTCTTCAGTTTGATTTACAAGATAAACATCATTATATCTAATTAGTCCATGATTTTTTAGTGAATATGATTTACCATCAACCTTATATCTATGATTTTTTAACGCTGCGATTACTGGAAATATAACAACATCCTGACCACTCCATGACCTTCCATCAGGCTGATATAATAATTCTTTATTTTTTCTTTTATCAAAAATACTTTTTAAGCATGCACCATGCTTATTTAGCTCTATTTTTAAAAAATCATTTTCAATTATTAGCATAATTAACTCCTTTAAAGCTTAAAAGACAACGGATATCCGTTGTCAATTAATTATTTTTTATCTACAATAACACTACCTGATGTAGTCCAGTTATATTGTAATTCTTTTGTTTTATTATAAAAATCACTACTATATGTTTTAGTATCACTAGATACTGTAGCAGTTAAAATTTCTGATTTAACGGGAATAAATACAAAGCTTAAAAGTTGAAGAGTACTATCTTCTTTTCCACTATAGTAACTAAATAATGCAGGAATATAAGCAGCATAGAAAGCTTGGTTTTCTTCTTTTTCTTTCACATCAAGAGAAGATGAATAATTCTCTTGAACTACAGCCTCAAATGATGATATTTTAGAAGTAATTGATGTCTTTACCTCATCTGTAATAGCAGCTGAAATTTGCGTTTTAAAGCTTAAAATAGCTGAACTCATAACACCATAATTACTTGAAATATGACCAGTTGCCGTTTGAGCCTTTGAAAGTTCAACTAAATGTGTACGAACCATGGAATCATAGCTTTCAGCACTAGGAAGTCTTAAAGTAAAATGAGCACCTGTTACTTCTTCATTATTTTTGTTAATAATATCTGCACCATATACCTTATCGACATTTGGTGAGCCATCATCATTATAGCCATCCTTTAAAACCCATTCTTTAGCAAGAGTAGTTTTTAAAGCGGTATTATCAACCCCACTTGTATTATTTTTATTTGAGCAAGATGCCATACCTACAACAAGTAAAGCTCCTGCAGCTAATGTTAATATCTTTTTCATTTAGAATCATCCTTTCTTGGGATATACGCAAAATATTATAACATAGATTAAATAAATTGCAAAGTTTTTTTATGATTGTTTTTTTGCACGTGGATGAGCAGCCATATATTCACTTTTCATTTTTTCCACACTTACATGCGTATATATTTGGGTTGTCGATAAATTACTATGTCCAAGAAGCTCCTGCACACTTCTTAAATCTGCACCATTATCAAGCAAAGCGGTTGCAAAGCTATGTCTTAGCATATGAGGTGTAATTTTATAGGTTTCACCCATTTTATCAATTATTGTATTAAGAATAACCCTTACCCCTCGTGGTGTTAAATTACCACCATGATTATTAATAAATAAATAACGGCTCTCTATATTATCGCCTTTTTTTAAAAGCTCTATTCTTTCAAAAGAAATATATTTAAGTAATTTTTCCTTAAGCTCATCATACATTATTACAATTCTATCCTTATCACCCTTACCATGAATATGAATTGTTTCGTTAGAAAAATCTAAATTACTAATTTCTAAAGCACACATTTCCGAAACACGTAGTCCACAACCATAAAGAATTGATACAATTAAATAATTCCTAAGACCCATGGGTGTTTTTTGATCAATCGAATTCATCATGTCCATAATTTCTTTATTTTTTAAAATTTCTGGTAATCTTTTAGGCTTTTTGATTGAAGCAATTTCTTCAAAGAAATTTTTTTCAACAACATGACGTTTCATTAAAAAATCATAAAACGTTCTTAAAGAAGATAAATGTCTATTAATGGTTGTAGCTGAATACTTTAAAGAATTCATATAAATTAAATAATTTTTCGCAGGGAGGGGATTCATAATTCTTGTTAAAGAAGAAGCCATCTTCTTTTTTTTAATAAACTCACTAAATTCTAAAATATCTGTTTTATAGCTTATAACTGTATTTTCACTGTAATTTCTTACCGAAGATAAATAATCAACAAAGTTCATTAAAGCTTCATCATCAGTCATTTAACTTTTCTACCTCTTTTTCCATTTGTTCAAGTGCTACTTTACCATATAAAGCCTTACGCTCTTTTTTCTTATGCTTAAACTCTAAATCAGCCATAATTCCAAAATTAGCATTCATTGGCTCAAAGCCATTTGGATTAGCATTACAAATATAATAAGCCATCGCTCCGATAGCAGTTTTACGTGAAAACTCATGAAGAGGCTTTTCTTTTAAATATCTATCCATATTAATTCCTGCTACAATTCCTGAGGCAGCTGATTCTACATATCCCTCAACACCAGAAAGCTGACCAGCTATAAAAATGTTAGGATATTTTTTAGTTTGATAGGTTGGATTTAAAATACGAGGGGCATTAATAAATGAATTACGATGCATTACTCCATATTTAGTAAATGTTGCATGCTCAAGGCCTGGTATCATACTAAATACACGTTTTTGCTCAGGCCATTTAAGATGTGTTTGAAAGCCAACTAAGTTATACATTGTCTTAGCCGCATCATCCTGACGAAGCTGAACAACGGCATAAGGTCTTACTCCCTGAGGTGTTTCAAGACCTACCGGCTTTAAAGGCCCAAATAATAAGGTTTGAGGACCTCTTTTAGCCATAATCTCAACTGGCATACATCCTTCAAAGACCTTAACCTCATCTTTATGAGATGATTCAGTTGGAATATCCTCAAAATCGTGAGGAACAACACCTTCAGCATTTATAAGCTCCGTATAGAAAGCATCAAACTCTTCTTTTGTCATCGGACAGTTAAGATAAGATGCTTCACCCTTATCATATCTTGATTTTAAATATACCTTATTATAATCAAGTGTATCAGCTAAAACAATCGGTGCAGCCGCGTCATAAAAATGGAAATTATCGCTTTCAAACATTTTAATAATATTATTTGCAAGCTCATCAGCTGTAAGTGGACCTGTAGCAATAATGGTTGGCTCATCAGGATTAATTGAAGTAACCTCATCATAGATTATTTCAATATTAGGATTTGACTTAATCTCATCCGTTACCCCCTGTGAAAACCCCTCTCTATCAACGGCAAGTGCTCCTCCAGCTTCTACCTTATGAAGACGAGCTTGTCTAATAATTAAAGAATCAAGCATTTCCATTTCACGCTTTAAAATACCAACAGCATTTTCAAGTGAGTCAGCTCTTAAAGAATTCGAGCAAACAAGCTCACCAAATTTCTCTGTTTTATGAGCTGGCGTCATTTTCTTAGGACGCATTTCATAAAGCTTTACCTTATAACCTTTTTTTGCCAAATAGGATGCTGCCTCACACCCCGCAAGACCAGCACCAATTACCTTTACTTCTTTCATATTATCACCTATACTTTATTATAGCATTTATTAAAAAAATTAGTTTCAATTTATTATATTTATATTTGATAATATATGCAAGTTAAAAATAAAAAAATGGCTATATTTAGCCAGCTATTTAATAATAATTGTTTCGCCTGGGCATAGCCATTTACCCTTATTAAGATTTAATAGCTCATATGGTGTAAGTCCTGTTCTTGACATAATAGAATCCAAAGAATCAGTATCCACAATTGTATACCGATTATTGGTTGGTTCTAATGTTTTAGTGTCAACCACCTCAATATTAAGGACCTCCTCTAAATAACCAGTTGTATCATAGCCATTCTTAATTAAATATTCCCTAAGTGTTATTTTTTTACACTCTTCTGTTTTAGTTTTATGTGGAATAAAAAGAATTTGATTAGGATAAATCATTGATGATGCTAAATTATTTAAAGATACTATATCCGCTACACTCACATTATATTTTTTAGCAATTTCATATAATGTGTCACCTTTTTCAACCACATGCTTAATCGTATCTCTTAAACTATCCCGATTAATAAACTTCTCAAAGCCATAATTTTGATACACTTTTTCACCCCATAAATATTTTATGAAAAGATAAAAAATATGTGAATCAATTACTATTTTAAAATATCAAAAACTAATTTAGCAAAAGGATATTCTCTTTTAGCAACAAGTCTTGCAATAGGCGTATCCTGCATTTTAGGATAAAGGTTTAAAAGCTCAAGAGGTTTTATCCAGCAAATCTCTGAAATTAAAGAGTCGCCTTCTGATACATGATGAATATGCGTTTTATTTATAGTTTTACATAAAAAATAATGATTTTCATTTTGACGATTAATCAAATTATACTCATCATAAACACAGCCTAAATATTTTATAATTTCACATTGAAAGCCGATTTCTTCATCAAGCTCTCTTAAAACCGCTTCTTCTTTAGTTTCACCTGCATCGACTCCTCCACCGGAGGTTTCGTAATAATCACGATGACCAAACATATCATCACCTTTAATATGTAAAATTGCAATTTCATTTTCTTCATTAATAACAAACGCTCTTGCAACTTGTCTTTTATGAGTATAACCATTATTAGGAAATTCATTATCATGAAGAAAAAAATTTAAAATATCCATTTTATCACCTATATTTAAAAAAATAGGACACCAGAAGGTATCCTATCCTTAGTTTGAATTTAATCTTACTTAACGTTTTCAGCAAAGTACTTAATTGTTCTAACCATTTGGCTAGTGTATGAATTTTCATTATCGTACCAAGAAACAACCTCAACTTGGTAAGTATCTTCATCAATCTTAGATACCATAGTTTGAGTTGAATCGAATAATGAACCATAAGTCATACCGATAACATCTGAAGAAACGATTTGGTCAACATTATAACCGAAAGTTTCAGGATCAGAAGCAGCCTTCATAGCAGCATTAACGCTATCAACAGTAATATCCTTACCCTTAACAACAGCTACTAAAATAGTAGTTGAACCAGTAGGAACTGGAACACGTTGAGCAGCACCAATTAGCTTACCCTTTAATTCAGGAATAACTAGGCCGATTGCTTTAGCAGCACCTGTTGAGTTTGGAACGATGTTGCAAGCACCAGCACGGCTTCTTCTTAAATCACCCTTACGTTGAGGACCATCAAGAATCATTTGATCTCCTGTGTAAGCATGAATAGTAGTCATAATACCACTTTGAATAGGTGCATAGTCATTTAAAGCTTTAGCCATAGGAGCTAAGCAGTTAGTTGTACAAGATGCAGCAGAAATAATCTTATCTCCATCAGCTAAGATGTTGTGGTTTACATTATAAACAACAGTCTTAGGCATTGCAAAATGCTCAGGGTCCTTCTTGCAAGCAGCTGGAGCAGAAATAACAACCTTCTTAGCACCTGCTAAAATGTGCTTATTTGCATCAGCAACATCTGTATAGAAACCAGTACATTCAAGAACTACGTCTACATCTAGAGCCTTCCAAGGGCAGTTAATTGCATCCTTTTCAGCATAAATCTTGATTGTCTTACCTTTTACAGTAATTGTACCTGCTTCATCATCAGCAGTAACATCATTTTCATGACCCATCTCAACATATCTTCCTTGAGCTGTATCATACTTTAATAAGTGAGCTAACATTTTTGGGCTTGTTAAGTCGTTGATTGCAACAACTTCATAACCTTCAGCACCAAACATTTGTCTGAAAGCTAGACGTCCAATACGTCCAAAACCATTAATAGCAACTTTAACCATATTAATTAAATCCTCCTAAAAATATTTGATTTTCATCATTAATATTCTACCACTTTTTTAAAAATTATCAACTAGTATTATCTAAAAAAGTCAAGAATCATTTACAAAAATTTGCACTCTTTAAATAGATTGCTTATTAATCAAATTATTTAATTCTTAAATATTACAAAATGTGCCATGCATGTTGTTTATAATAATTATGAAAGGATGATTATATGAATTATATTCCCTATGTAGTTGACCAAAAAAATGAAAGAGGATATGATATCTTCTCTCGTCTTTTAAATGATAGAATCATTATGCTAAGTGGTGAAATTAACGATGATAGTGCCTCAATTATTGTTGCATCACTTTTATATCTTGATTCTATCTGTCATGATAAAATAAGTCTTTATATTAATTCCGGAGGTGGAAGTGTAACATCAGGAATGCAAATCATTGATACTATGAGCTTTATCGCCTCTCCCGTTGAAACAATTTGTCTTGGGTGTGCTATGTCAATGGCCGCAGTAATTCTTGCATGTGGTGAAAAAAGAATGCGTTATGCACTTGCAAATAGTGAAATAATGATTCATCAGCCTAGCGGTGGCTTTAATGGTACTGAGCTTGATGTTAAAATTTATGCCCAAAGATTGACCAAAATCAAAGACAAGCTTTATAAAATATTGGCCGAAAAAACGGGCAATCCTCTGGATTTAATTGAAGAAAAATCCCAAAGAGATTGCTTCTTAGATAGTGATGAAGCATTAAGCTTTGGGATAATTGATAAAATTATAAGCAAACGTCCTAGATAAAGTTTTTAATTAAACGCTTAATTAAGGTTATGCCATTTTTAGCATAACTTATTTTTTTATCTGATAGGGTTATAGCAATTGAATTAAAATTGTTAATGTTAATACTCTTTGAATCAACAGTAATCCAAATTGTAGAATTTCCTTCTGATTTAAATTCAACCTTATGACGTTTAGATAAAACAAGAGGAGATGATAGAGTGTGGAAAATTTTAGAATTAATCGATGCTATTTCCGTTACCTGAAATGCATCAAGGGAAGCGTCAATTACTGCTCCACCAAGAGACTTATTATAAGCCGTAGATCCGGCAGGAGTTGAAATGCAAACACCTGTTCCTCTAAAATGCTCTAATAAAACATTATCCATAAAAACATCAAGCATTAAGGTTCTTGTTGGGTTAATAATTGTCACCTCGTTGAGTGCTCTTCCTTCAATTATACCATCAAAGGTATTAATTTTATAGTCAAGCATCGAATATTGTGATACCTTATACTCATTACTATTAACCTGTTCAATCAACGCGTTAAGCGAATCATCATCATAATTTGAAAAATAACCAAGATGTCCTGTATTATAAATAAAAAAGACAATGTTATCTATATTTTTCTCAAACATATGCACCGCTTTTAAAAAAGTACCATCTCCTCCTACCGTAATTACTTTAGTTGGTTTTGTCTCATCATACTCATCCTTAATTTTATCAATTAAGAAATCTCTAATCTTATAGCTTTTTTCATCTTCTTTAGTTACAATTGCATAGCTCATATAAAATCCATCCTTATTGATTTTATTTTAGCATAATCCTTGCTTTTTTGCCACAAATAATAGATAATTTAACTATAGAAATGAGGAGATAATATGCCTGATCGTACCAGTCTTGAAATCGAATTTAAATGTTTAATAAATAAGGAACAATATGAAAGTCTTTTAAAAGAATTTAATATTACGCCTCAAGATATTAAAGAACAAATTAATTATTACTTTGATACAAAAGACCTTGAGCTTAGAAAAAAGCACATCATGTGCCGAATAAGACAAAAGGGTGAGCAATATAAAATTACTGTTAAAACCAAAAATGAAAATAATGACAATGTTGAAAATCATTATTTTTTAACTACAAATGAGGGAAAAGAAATGATTAAAAACGGAATGGATGGTAAATATGCAAATACCTCTTCTTTCTTATCTAATGTAGCTACCCTAAAAACAGAAAGAGTATCATTTCCTTATGAAGGGGGAAAATTATTTTTTGACAAATCAACCTACGGTAAAATTACAGATTATGAAATTGAATATGAAGTTATAGATAAAATAAAGGGTGAGGTTATCTTTAACACATTCTTAGATAATCACAAGATTACTCATAAGGATGCTATTTCAAAATCACAGCGTTGTTTTAAAGAAGCAGGTCTTATTTAGTGAATTAGATTTTTCTAATTCCTTTTTCATTTAAAAAAGGCGATCAATTTTAATCGCCTTTTATTGCATTCTTCTGTAAATATTCTTGAACTAAACGCTTATAATCACAATCGCCACATTCACAAGGAAGAATCTTCCTAAGTTCAGCCGGAATAAAAGCTCTTATTTCATCATCATTATAGCCAATTTGCATTTTTCTATCATCAACAATAATTGGTCTTCTTAAAACGCTCGGATTATTAATAATAAAATCAACAAGCTCATTATATGTCATATCATCAATGCTAACATTCAAATTTTGGAATGCCTTAGACCGCGTTGATATAATATCCTCAAAACCATTTTCAGTATTTTCAAGCATTATTTTAATATCTTGCCTAGTAATTGGTTCTGTAAATAAATTTTTTTCAGTAAATTTAATTTGATGGTCATTTAACCATTTAATTGCCTTCTTACAGGAGGAGCAGCTATTTGTTGTATAAACTGTAATCATTAAATACCACCTCGTAGTTTTATTATATAATGTATGATTTATACTTTCAAGAAAAAAATAATAAGAGTTTTAAAGCTCCTATTATTTTAAATCTTATTTAAGCTTTTTACCACAATTTTTGCAAAATGTATCTTCAGCACTAACAATTTCACCACAATTAGGACATTTAGCATCTAATGAAGTGCCACATTTCTTACAAAAATGTGAGTTAGTATCATTTAGTTCATTGCAGTTAGGGCAAACCTTTTTATCAACATTTTTGATTCCTTCATAAATATAGTTAGCACTTCCACTTATAACGGGAGTAGTCTCACCTGCAACATAACTTGAAACAGTTTTCATAAAACCATACATAAGACAAACTGCACCAATAAAAATAAAAGGCGCACCAATAAAATTCAAGAAAAATAATGACGTATCACCCATAAAAAAGAAAATATCGGCAATAATCATTAAAGCAAGTCCTACCGGCAAAACAATAAAGCCTATAATTCTAAGTGTTTTTCTAGCTTTAGGATGTTCCTTAATATAATTTCTATTCATATAAATCATCTCCTTTTTCTTTTTCACCCATAAAAAGGAAGCCAACACTGTTAGGTACCCAATAAATTGGACTAAGTAATTTAATATTATAATTGAGATACGGATTGTTGTCTATATTCTAAAGGACTCAATCCGTTTCTTTTTACA
>MNRZ01000070.1 GCA_001916215.1 Clostridium sp. CAG:307_30_263 | reverse complement strand
GGATGAGAAGGCTAAGCCTGGCTATGGTCTATATGATAGAGCTTTAGGTTCTATGTATATAACAGGTATCTGGGAAGCCTTAGATAGAATGGAAAATAAATAAAAAGAAGGATAAAAAAATGAAAATATTAGAACCTTTAAAGATTGGTAAATTAACCTTAAAAAATCGTATTATGTTTCCGCCTCTAACAACGGGTTATGAGGAAAAGGATGGTTCAATTGGTGATCATTCATTTAATTTCTATGTTAATTTGGCAAAGGGTGGAGCTGGATATGTTGTAATTGGTGATGTAACGCCAATTATGACAATCTCTCCAACTCCAAAGCTATTTGCAGATTCACAAATTCCTACTTACAAGCGTCTTGCAGATGAACTTCATAAGTATGATTGTAAGCTTGGTGTTCAAATCTTCCATCCTGAATATCATGCTGAAAAAATTATGCAAATGTTTATGAAGGGACAACAAAAGGAAGGTCTTGAATTATTACATTACGATATGATTCATTTCGTATCTGAGGTAACTCATGATGAATTACTTGAAATTGCTAAGAAGATTGCAGCATGTGCTAAACGTGCTCAACAAGCAGGTGTTGATTTTATTGAAATTCATGGTGACCGTTTATGTGGTTCTTTATGCTCAACAATTTTAAATCATCGTGAAGATGAATTTGGTGGTTCTTTCGAAAATCGTATTCGTTTTGCTTTAATGGTAGTAGATGAGATTAAAAAAGAATGTCCAGATATGGCTATTGAATATAAGCTTCCAATCGTAACCGTAATGGATAATGGTGCATTACAAGGTAAGGGTGGTCTTCAAATTGAAGAGGCCGTTAGGTTTGCTCATATTCTTGAAGAGCATGGTGTTGATGCTATTCATGTTGCTCAAGCAAATCATACTGGTAATATGAATGATACAATCCCAGCTATGGAAACTCGTCGTTATGGCTTTATGTTAGAAGAAACTAAGGCTATTAAAGCTGCTGTAAGTATTCCTGTTAGCTTTGTTGGACGTATTGCATCTGTTCAAATGGCTGAAGATTTACTTGAACGTGGTGTATGTGATTATGTAGCATTTGGTCGTAGTTTACTTACTGACCCATATCTTCCTACAAAAGTTGCATCTGGAGATTTATCTTCAATTCGCCGTTGTATGATGTGTAATAAGGGTTGTACAGATGCTATTATGGGACGTCGTTCCATTTCTTGCGTATTAAACGCTGAAAATGGTTATGAAGGTGAACGTCACATTGAAGCTGCCAAATCCAAGAAAAAGATTGCTGTTGTAGGTGCTGGTATTGCAGGTCTTGAGGCTTCAAGAATTCTTGCCTTAAGAGGTCATGATGTTACCTTATATGAGCGTGAATTAAAGATTGGTGGTCAAATTAATATTGCATGCTTGCCACCTCGTAAATCTGAAATGAGAAGAAGTATTTCTTATTATGAAAACGTTTTGAAGAAATTACCTATAAGGTTTGAGCTTGGTCATGAATTTACTTCAGCTGATGCTGATGGTTATGATGAGATTGTTGTAGCTACAGGAGCAAAGAGCTTACATCCTCGTATTCCAGGTATCGATAACACTAATGTTCTTGATTCATGGAATGTATTAAGCGGAGAGGCAATTCCTTATGGCAAGATTGCCGTATGTGGTGGTGGTCTTGTTGGTACTGAAACTGCTGAATACTTAGTTCAAAGAGGCTACAAGGTTTCTATTATTGAAATGAAGGAAAAGATTGCAGCTGAAGAATCTTCAACAATCCTTCCATTTATGATGGCTGATTTTAAGGAGCATCAAACTGAATTATTACCACTTCATAAGATTCTTGAATTTACAAATGAAGGTGTAAAGACAGAAGTAATTGATAAAGATGGTAATAAGGTTGGAGAAGAGCTTGTAAAGGCTGATACAATTATTAATGCCTTATCATCTGTTAAGGTATTACCTAATCTTGATGGTGTTGCTAAGCCAATTCACTATGTTGGCGATTGTGCTGGTGAAAGACCATCAAATATCGAGCACGCAATTAAGAGTGCATATGACGTTGCAAGTCAGATTTAATTAAGGGAGTCCCTCCCTTATTAAGGAGGAATAATTATGGTTGATTTAAAGAAAAAGCCGTTTTGTTTAAACGAAAATGAACTTAAATGGGTAGAAAATACCCTTAAGGGAATGTCACAAGAAGAAAAGATTAAGCAGATATTCATTGATATGATTAATACATCTGATCCAGTTGTTATTGAAAAAATAATAAAGGAAAGACAATTTGGTGGTGCACGTTATGGAAATAGACCTGCTAAAATGCTTCAGGATCAAAATAATGCTTTACAAAAAAATTCTAAAATTCCTCTTATAATAGCCTGTAATGCTGAAAGTGGCGGCAATGGTGCCGCTGCTGGAGGCACTGAGGTTGGTTGTGGAATTAAAATTGGTGCTACAGGTAATCTTAAAAATGCCTATGAACTTGGTCATATCTCTGGCCTTGAGGCTTCCTCAATTGGTTGTAATATGACATTTGCACCTGTTGTTGATATTAATATGAATTTCCATAACCCTATTATTTCATCAAGAAGTTTTGGTACAAGTGCAGAACTTGTAAGAGATTGTTCACTTGAATATTTACGTGGTGCTCATGATGCTGGAATCGCTTGTACTGCTAAACATTTCCCTGGTGATGGACTAGATGAAAGAGATCAGCATTTATCTTATAGTGTTAATACACTTTCATGTGATGAGTGGGATAAGACCTTCGGAATGGTTTATCAAAGCCTAATTGATGCTGGTATTGAAGCCATAATGGTAGGTCATATTATGCTTCCTAGCTATCAAAAATATTTTAATCCTCATATGACGGATTATGACATACTTCCTGCAACAATTAGTCATGAGATATTAACTAATTTGTTACGTGATAAGCTAAATTTCAATGGTGTTGTTATAACTGATGCATCACATATGGTTGGATTTACAGGTGTAAAAAAACGTAGTGAATTATTACCAATGGCGATTAATGCTGGTTGTGATATGTTATTATTTTATAATGATTATGAAGAGGATATTAAATACGTAAAAGACGCTGTAGAGGCTGGAATAGTCACAGAAGAGCGTTTAAATGAGGCTGTTACAAGAATTTTAGGATTAAAAGCACATTTAGGTTTAAATCAAAAATGTTTAATAAAAACAGAAGAGGATTTAAAGAATTTTGGTTGTGAAGAATACAAGGATGTTGCAAAACAAATTTCTCATGAAGCTATTACTCTTGTAAAAAATAATCAACCAAATGTTTTCCCTATTATTCCTTCAAGATATAAGCGTATTTTATTGGTTCCACAAGAATCAACTAACTTATTATCAAAGTTTGGTAGTATGATGAATAAACAAAAAAATTATGTTGAGGTATTTAAAGAACTTTTAGAGCACGAAGGATTTGAAGTTGAAATTTTTGAATCATTAGAAAAAAAGCTTGAAGGTGCTAGTCATGATGATTTGTTTAGAATAATGAATAATCTATATGGTCAAAAGACTTCAATCGCCTCAATTAAAGAAAAATATGATTTAGTGATTCATTTAGCTAATGTTGGTGGAAATGGAACAGTTCAAAGATTAAATTGGGCGTTTACTAAGGGATCGCTTGATGTTCCATGGTATTCTCATGAGCTTCCTGTTATCTTTATTTCTCTTTCATGCCCATTCCACTTATTTGATGTGCCTGAGGTTCAAACCTATATTAATGCTTATGATAAGCAGTCTCATACCTTAGAAGCGGTTGTTGATAAGCTTGTTGGTCGTGAAGAATTTACTGGTGTATCGCCTGTTGATGCATTTTGTGGAAGGGTGGAGCTTAAATTATGACAATTGAAGAATTTACACCTAAACATAAATTTTTAATATGTATTGATAGTGATGGTTGTGCGGTTGATTCGATGACGATAAAGCATAAAAAAGCATTTGGAAGAGCACTTATTGAAACCTGGCATTTAGAAGATTATAAAGATAAAGTTATGGCAGAATGGGAAAGGATTAATCTTTATTCGATGACAAGAGGAATTAATCGTTTTCTTGGTCTTAATATGGCTTTAAATTATATTAATCAAAATATTAAACCTATTGATGGATTAGCTGATTTAACTAAATTTATCGAAACTGCTAAAAGTTATTCAAATAATGCATTAGAAGAATATATTAAGTCTAATCCTTCTAAATTATTAGAGGAATGCCTTTCATGGTCAAATTTAACTAATAAATATATTAAGGAGCTTCCTGAATCTTCAATTAATCTATTTAAAAATGTTAAAGACCAAATTAAAAGAATGACCGATAATTCTGATATTGCTGTTGTATCAAGTGCTAATTATGATGCTGTTTATAATGAATGGAAGCGTTTAGGTTTAATGGATTATGTTTCTGTTTTTTGTACTCAAAATGAAGGCACAAAGGAAAAATGCTTAGAGAGATTAAGTAAACGATATCCCCAAGGTAATGTTATTATGGTTGGTGATGGTCCTGGTGACTTAGATGCGGCTAAATCGAATAGAATTTATTTTTATCCTATTTTAGCTGGTAGTGAGGATAAATCATGGAAGAAGATTAATTCATATTTAGATTTATTTTACACTTCGCAATTAGATTATTGTCAAGAAAAAATTATTGACTCATTTAAAGATAATTTAAGATAGTATTAGGGACTAGGTTCGCTAGTCCCTAATAAATTATTTGCAATGTAAGATAGTTTATAGTAAAATAAGTATAAGAAAGAAGGTATATTATGATTCAATATCGTTATGATACTCAACTTCTTATTGAAGGAGAAGACCTTGATGAAGATGAGGTAATTGAATATTTTAATAATAATTTTAAAGGTGATTGTTTAGTCGTTGCTGGTGATGATGAACTTTTAAAGATTCATTTTCATACTAATGAACCATGGGATGTTTTAAGTTATTGCAGAACTAAAGGAGAAATCTTTGATATTGTTGTTGAAGATATGGATCGTCAATCTCGTGGTTTAAAGGGATAAGATGACGAATTTATCACTTAAACATTACAAAGGCGCACTTAAATTTTATTTGCTTATATTTGTAACTCTTGCGGTATTTATGATTTTGCTGCCAATTATTGAAAGTGATTTTTGGCTATTGTATTTAGCTATTTTAGGTATATTGTTTGTAATAATGCTTCCTTTTTTAATATCAGCGATTGTTTTTATTCTAAGAACAAAGGCTGCATTAGACAATAAGCTTGAAGATGCTAGAGTAATTGGCTTTGAATCAGGCTTTAGTATAATCCCAATGCCAAGATTAGCTTTAAAACTTAAAACTAATGATGGAAGAGTTTTAATTACTAATAGTGTAATTAATCCTAAAAACTTTCAAGGCATTAAAGGCCATGAAGTACAAGTTGCAGTAAGTAAAAAGAATAAAATATTTTTAATTATGGTATTTTAGATACATTTAGGTATCTAAAATACTTTTTTAATAATAAAAAATGGTAAAATAAATTACCATTTTCATTAATATTATTTTTCTTCGAGATTTGATATTGCTTTTAAGCCTGTTTGTGCAAGACTTTGATAATCATCATATATTACATTTGATGCTATATTATCAGTATGATCGCCAATGCGCTCAAGATTTGATAAAATATCAACATAATAATCAAAATTAGAAATTGTGCATTCTCCACGATTTAGTCTTAAAATGTGGCGCTTACGGTAAGCCTCCTCCATTAAATCAACCTTTGCTTCTTTTTCAATTACAATGTTTGCTAAATCTTTATTTCCTGTTGATATAGCAATAGTAGAATTTGTAACCATTAAATCTAGTGTATCATACATATTTTTTAAATCAGATGCACCTTCATTTGATAGCGTTAAGTTTTCACTGTATCGATCTCTAAAAAACTCGATGATATTAGAACAATGGTCACCAATACGCTCAAGGTCTTTAATTGTATCAAGATATTTAGAAAGAATATTTGATTCTTCCTTTTCAACACCAACCTGAGTTATTTTAATTAAATAATCATGAATTTTATTATCTAAATCATCAAGTTCAAGCTCATATGATTGAGCAGTATCAACTGCAGAAGAACTGTTTTGAAATGAATAATCACGAGTTAATTTGAAGTACTTAACTGTTATGCCAGACATATAATCGATAGCATTTTTAGCAAATTCTAAAGCTAATGTAGGGCTTTTTTGACATAATGAATAATCTGCAAGTCCTTGATAAATAGGATTTTTTTCTTCCTTCGATTTAAATATAAAACAGGCAAATTTAGCCATGTATTCTCTAAACCAAAATAGAACGAAAGTAGAAACAAGGTTAAATATAATATGAGCAACCGCAATTGTAAGGGAAGGATTAAGATGACACCATACTTGAATTCTATCCATTAACAAATAATATGGAGTTAAAAGACACATGAAAAGAATTGCACCAATAATATTAAACATTGCATGGACACAAGCAGTACGCTTAGCATTTGTAGGTGCTCCAGCTGCTGCCATAACTGCGGTAATGGTCGTTCCAATATTAGATCCAATAAGAATTGCAAGTGCACCCTTTAGCCCAATGATATTTGATTCAAATAATGTTTGCAAAATACCAATAGCAGCTGCGGATGATTGAATAACGGCAGTGAATGCTGTACCAACTAGAAGTCCTAAAATAGGAATAGATGAAAATTTAGCAAATAGATCAGTTGCAAATTCCTTATTTTTATCGAAAATGACATTTAAGGAGCTTGACATAATAGCTAGTCCAAAGAATAAAAGGCCAAAGCCAAAAATGGCAGCACCTAATTCTTTTACTTTTTTCTTTTTGCTAAAGAAATAAATGAAGGCTCCTATTCCTGCAAAAACAATAAAATAATCAGAAATGGGAAGACCGATAAGGACGGAAGTAATAGTAGTACCAATATTAGCACCCATTATGACACCAATTGATTGAGGAAGAGTCATTAATCCAGCACTAACAAGTCCAACAACTAGAGCTGTTGTACCAGATGAAGACTGAATTAAAACTGTAATTACGATACCAACTAATATACCTTTAAGCGGTGAGTTTGTCGATTTTTCAATGATAATTTTAAGTTTATTTCCGGCAAGTGTTTTAAGCGATGTACTCATCAAATTAATTCCATAAAGGAAAAGTCCAAGACCCGCAAGTATTAATATAATTATAAGCCAAATCGGGCTATCAGGACTTATAAATTTTTCAGATAGTAGCATTGTGTTAATCCCCCTATGCTTAATATACAATTTAATTATATCGTAATTTTAATTAAAGACAATATAAACATTATTAGAACTTTTTATGAAAGCGTTTTATTATTGATATATAATAAATAGATTTTGATGTTAAAAAAGTGAATATAATCAAATATTTTTTTATAAAAAGATGAAATAATACTAATTGAGTTGAAATACTAAAATTTTATTCAATTTTTTCTTTTCTTTTTGAATAAAAAGTATTATTATAAAATCATAGGAGCTGTGAAAATTATGAATAATTATATTTTAAAAGTGTTAGAAGATGTAAAAAAGAAAAATCCTAATGAACCGGAGTTTAATCAAGCTGCTTTGGAAATTTTATCTACTCTTGATGATTATGTAAGCATTCATCCTGAACTTGAAAAAAATCATATTCTTGAACGATTCGTTGAACCTGAAAGAATTGTTATGTTTAGAGTATGCTGGCAAGATGATGATGGAAATATCCAAGTAAATAGAGGTTATCGTGTTCAATTTAATAGTGCAATAGGGCCTTATAAGGGTGGCTTAAGATTTCATCCGAGTGTTAATTTATCAATTATTAAATTTTTAGGTCTTGAACAAACCCTAAAGAATTCCTTAACAGGACTTCCTATGGGTGGAGCCAAGGGTGGCTCTGATTTTGACCCTAAGGGTAAATCAGATGCCGAAATTATGCGTTTTTGTCAAGCCTTTATGACAGAGCTTAATCGTCACATTGGTCAATTTACAGATGTACCTGCAGGAGATATTGGCGTAGGTGGAAGAGAAATTGGTTATTTGTATGGTCAATATAAAAGAATTAGAAATGAATCTTGTGGTGTTTTAACAGGAAAAGGTTTAACCTATGGTGGTTCACTTGCTCGTAAAGAAGCTACAGGCTATGGTCTTTGTTATTTCACTAATAAGGCTTTAGAGGTTTTAAAGGGTGATTCATTTAAAAATAAAAAGGTTATTGTATCTGGTTCGGGTAACGTTGCCATTTACGCGGCGTATAAAGCAACTGAGCTTGGTGGTTTAGTTATTGCGATGAGTGATTCAAATGGTGTTATTTATGATGAAAATGGTATTGACCTTGATTATGTAAGAGAACTTAAAGAAGTTAGACGTGGCCGTATTAAAGAATATGTGGCTGAACATAAATCAAGTAAGTATTTAGAAGGTGCAAAGAGTATTTGGCAAATTAAATGTGATATTGCCCTTCCTTGTGCAACTCAAAATGAAATAGATATTAATGATGCTAAACAATTAGTTAAAAATGGTGTTATTGCTGTATGTGAAGGTGCTAATATGCCATCAAGCCTAGAGGCTAGTAAATACTTCATTGAAAATAAGGTTGTTTATGGTCCTGCAAAAGCTGCAAACGCTGGTGGTGTTGCAACAAGTGGGCTTGAAATGTGTCAAAATTCGATGCGTTTAGGCTGGACATTTGAAGAGGTTGATAATAAACTTAAGGGTATTATGGAAAATATTTTTGCAAATGTTTATCAGGTTGCCCATGAATGTGGAAATGATTTTGATACTCTTAAGGGTGCCAATATTGCAGGTTTTAAAAAGGTATCACAAGCTATGCTAGAGCAAGGCTTAATTTAAGGAGCTATTGCTCCTTTTTATTATGTAGTTAGTTTTCTCTAATTTTAAATATAAAATGATTGAAGAAAAAGAGTATTTAAAGTATAATAAAAGAAGAAATGAGGAATGAAAAATGAATCGTGAAGAAATATTAGCACGTTTACGTGAATTAAGAGAAAAAAATATAATTGTTCCTACTGATGCGATGATTAAATCAGATGAACAAATTGAAGGTATAAGACAAGCATCAATTGCTAACTCTAAAGTTTTGGATGCTGTTTCAAATGCTATTCGTCCTTTAATGACGACTGAAGAAATTGACCAAATTGTAAATCGTACCTCTAAAGAATTGGGTGGATATCCTGCTCCTCTTGGATATGAAGGATTTCCTAAATCATGTTGTACATCAATTAATGATCAGGTGTGTCATGGTATCCCATCAAAAAAGGATATTTTAATGCCTGGAGATATTGTTAATGTCGATTGTACAACAAGATTAAATGGCTATTATGGTGATGCATCAAGAATGTATATTATTGGTGGAAAGACTGATCCTAAGCATGAAAGACTTGTTAGAGTTACTAAGGAATGTCTTGATATGGCATTTGAGGCTATTGTTCCTTGGGAAACAACATTAGGAGATATTGGCTATATTATTAATAAACATGCTAAGCAAAATGGATTTTCAGTTGTTGTAGAGGTTGGAGGTCATGGTGTTGGTCTTGAACTTCATGAGGATCCTTATATTTGTCATGTTGGTAAAAAGGGTGAAGGTATGCTTATAACCCCTGGAATGGTATTTACTATTGAACCAATGATTAATGAAGGAAAACGATATGTTTTTGTTGATTCAGCTAATGATTGGACAATTTATACTGATGATGGCTCCTATAGTGCACAGTGGGAATATACAATTGCTGTATTTGATGACCATGCTGAGGTTTTATCTAAATAATAAAAAAGAGCAACTATATATACTAGTTTGCTCTTTTTATTATGGGTTTTGTAATTTCTTGCTTAGTAAAATTAGTATGATAAATTAAATCAAGTGTTTTAGCAATCTTAATTTCAAAATCAAAGGTATTATTAATTCCTTCTTTAATATTAGTATAGATATTAGCGTTATCCTTTAATTCTTTGAGGATATTTTGACCATTTTCATTAAAACCTAAAATTCTTAAAGAATTATAATTAGTAATACTATCCAAAACATTAGTTTTTTTAATGTTAAAGCAGCAATCAATTAAAAGACGTCTTATTTTTGATTCAGAATATCTTTTTGTTTTAAGCGATTTTACCATTTCTTCAATTGTATTTCCTTTTATATTTTTCAGTCTATTTTCAATTCCTTCCGTACTTTCAGCAAGTTCTTTTAAATTATTGTTTATGATATTAAATTTTATAAAAGGAATAAGAAGGTCGTTGTCTAATGTGTTTGAAAGATATTCTTTTACATAAGGAGGAACATACAAGTTAGCATCCTTAAGGTTGGCCCTAATAGAGCTTGCACTTTGAATGGAAGTTGCATTATATTCTGCCTCAATGAATGAGTTTGTACGTTTAATTGTTTTAAGCTTAATATTTGGATTAATTTTTATAATAGCTTCGTAATAAAAAAGACCAAGCATATCATTTGATTTAAGGGGGGGAAGATTAAAAGAAGAAATTGCTTTATTGAAGGATTCTTTATAGCCTTGCCCATTTTGAATAAAATTATCTAATATATCTTTAAAAACTTTCTTTTGAATTAAATTATAATACTTTTTATAAAGCTCTTCATTTCCTTCTTCGGAACCAATCCATATTTCATCAACATTAGCTGTTGCTAAATTTCTTACATGAGCATTTGCAAAGATTAAGGCCTCATTCATCGAAAGAAGGGAAGGACATTCAATAACTAAATCAATCCCCATCTCTAGGGCAAGCTTTGTTCTTGTAAACTTATCTAAAATTGCTAAATCCCCTCTTTGGGTTAGATAACCAGAAAGTGAAAGAATTATATAGTCAGCTTTACTTTCTTCCTTTATCTTATTAAAATGATAAACATGTCCGTTATGAAGGGGATTATATTCACAAATAATACCAACTTTTTTCATTTATAATTCACCAAATCGATTATAACATAAATTTCAAAGGTTTTATTAATAATGTTGATTTTAGTATTGCTTTATTATATAATTTACAGGTAAATTTTTTTAAATAAGGTGTTAAGATGTATATTGTTGAAAAACAAAAAAATGGCCGTTATGCGGTAAAGAAAAAAGGGGCATCAAGAGCAAGTAAAACTTTTGATACCTATCAAGAAGCAATTTTATATTGTACAAAGAAAAATAAAGAGCTTGGAATTGAAACTACAACAAAAGAAGGTACAAATAGTACTGTGAAAAAAAAGAAAAACAGTCAAGTTAGCAAGCCTAAAAAATCTGGTATAAAGATGTTTTTACTGTCATTATTAGTTATGATAGTTATTGTAGCTTTTATATTTGTTTTTATTAAATATATTAAGCCTAATATGGATAACGTTGGAACTGATAGCTCAACTACTACTACTAATAATAATAGTGCTGAGGGTGTTATATATGATGATTTTCAAATCCATTTTATGATGCTTGGAAATGATAAGGCTGGTGATTCAATTTATATTAAAGCAGGAGATACTGATATTTTAATTGACGCTGGTTCAAGAAAAGGTTCATCACAAACAACACTTCCCTATATGAACCAATATGTTAAGGATAATAAGCTCGAATATGTTATTATGACACACGGAGATCAAGATCATATTGAAGCATTTCCTAATATTTTAAATACATATTCTGCTGATACAATCATTTATAATCAGTATACAACTAAGACTACAAATGCATATAAAAATACACTCGTAGCCTTTAATAAGCAAAAAAATAATGGAGCAAACATTTATTATGCATCAGATTGTTGGAATAATACTAATGGTGCCTCAAGAGAATATAAACTTTCAACTAAGGTTACTATGTCTATTTTATATAATGAATATTATTTTAAAACTCAAAGTGATGAAAATAATTATTCTGTTTGCACATTGTTTACATATGATTCTGGTACTGAAAAACACTATTTCATGTTTACTGGTGACCTTGAACGTGAAGGTGAAGCAGCAATGGCTGCCTATTATGATGGTTCGACAAAGGAAAAAACACTACCTCAAGTTGATTTATTTAAAGCAGGTCATCATGGATCAAAAACTTCTTCAAATGAATGCTTACTTTCTTTAATAAAGCCTAAAATGTGCGTTGTATCTTGTTGTTGTGGAACTAATGAATATACCGGTGTAACTGATAACCAATTTCCTACCCAAGAATTTATTTCCCGTATTTCTAAATATACAGATGCAGTTTATGTAACCTCAATTTATGAGTCATATGAAATCGCAACTAAAGCTGATAAGGAAAATGTACCAGGAGTTTCAGTTGGAGGAAATTATATTAAAACGTCAGGCTTTAAAGCTATGAATGGAAATATTATTGTATCATGCAATGATACAGGCGTTGGCTTATTTGCTTCAAATAATTTAATAAAACTTAAGGAATCAGAGTGGTTTAATACTAAGATTATAATTGATGGTAAAGAAAGACCAATGAGAATATGGGGGTAAAAAAATGTTTTTTGATACTTCAGAAAAAGCAATTCAACTATTGGATTTAAGAAAATATAAAATTGAGTTAGAGATTTTTAATATAATTAATTTAATTGTTGTAGCTTTTTTTATAATTATTTTTTTAATGCAACATGTTCATGCAATTGTTGCCATTTTTACAAAAAAGAAAAAATGGGATGAAGCAAAGATTGAACATAACTTTGGTGTTTTAATTTGTGGACGTAATGAAGAAAACGTTATTTCTAAATTGATTGATTCAATTTTTTCATCAGATTACGATAAGAATAAACTACATGTTTTTGTTTGTGCAGATAATTGTACGGATAATACTGCTGCTGTTGCAAGAAAAGCTGGAGCAATTGTTTATGAACGCTTTAATAATGAATTAGTTGGAAAATCTTATGCAATGGATTTCTTAATAAAAAAAATAATGTCTAATCCTTCAAACAATAATATTGAATGCTTCTTTGTTTTCGATTCTGATAATTTGGTGTCTACAAATTATTTTAAGGAAATGAATAAAGTTTTTGATGCTGGATATGAGGTTTCTACATCATATAGACAATCTAAAAATTTTGATACAAATTGGATATCAGGATGTTCGTCTCTCACTTTTTTTAGAGAATGTAGTATTGTGCATCATTCACGTCAAAAACTAGGCTTAGGTACTTATGTATCTGGGACAGGATATTTTATTTCAAGAAGAATAATTGAAAGTTTAAATGGATGGAATTTTAATACGATGACTGAAGATATTGAATTTTCGGCTTGGTGTGCGATAAATAATATTAAAATTAGCTATAATGAAAATGCTATCTTTTATGATGAACAGCCTGAAAAATTAAAGGTTGCTAATACTCAAAGATTAAGATGGTGTAAGGGGACTCATCAATGCTGTTACAAATATCATTGGGCTTTGCTCAAAGGAATTTTTAGAAGTAAAATGAAATTAACATGCTTTGAACTTCTTGTTCATGTAACCCCATTTCCACTTTTATCTGTAATTTGGATGATAATTTATCTTATTGGATTAGGTATTTTTAATTTAGTAGGAATAATTAATATTAATGATTTCTTGCAGCAATTTTTCAATAATTGTTTTTCATTTTTCTTTGGAATTTTAGTCGTTTCTCAAATTCAGGCTTTAATTGCTACAATAAAGAACAATTCTAATATAAATGCTTCAATATTTAAAAAAGTATTATATATTTTCTTATTTCCTGTATACGTTTCAATGTACATCTATCTATCTTTAAAAGCATTATTTGTCAAGGTAAAATGGAAGCCAATACCTCATGTTTCAACTAATGTTGTAACATTAAAAGAAATTAACAAATTAGATAAAACAAGATGCAAAAGTATTAATACTGAGATAAAATAAAAGAAGGCGTGAAATACTAAATCCTAAATTAGTATTTCACGCCTTTAATATAAAAAAAAAATCACGCAAAATCGTGATTAAATATTTGCTATCAAGCATTATAATTTAAAGTGGCGGAACGTAAAGGATTCGAACCTTCGGCCGCACGCTTAGAAGGCGTGTGCTCTATCCAGCTGAGCTAACGTTCCATCAAGATAGCCACTATATTATACAAAATTCTAATTAATTTGTAAATACCTAAAATTATTTTTTTTGTCATTTTGTTTTATCGTCAAAAAAATAAAGTAATAATATATCGTTTTTTCAAAAAAAATAAAAAAAATTAGAAAAAGAGAAAGAAAAAGAAAATAAATGTTGAAAAAAAAACTAAAAGTTTTTATAATTATATTAGAAGATTTAAGGGGTGCATATATTATGATAACGAGTATGTTAAAAGTTCAAGATTTTAAAAATGTATGGAAGGATTACCGTACGATTTGCATTATTGCTGTTGCAGTAGTTGCAGTTTTACTTTTACTTTTCATTATTGAAGCAGTAAGAGCTCATAAGAAAGCAAAGGCTTTCAAAAATCAATTAAGTGAAAATAAAAAGCTTTCACGAGAAGTTGAGGATTTAAAAGCAAATCAAAATACTGATGCTGAGGTTGAAACTTCTACAAGTAATGAAGGGGTAACTGAAGAGCCACAAGCTGAAGAGGTAGCTATATTAGAGGAATCACAAGTTGAAGAAGTAAAATCTGAAGATACAGCAACTGTATTAGCGGAAGCAGAAACAGTAGAACCTATTGAGGAAGAGGTCGAGGAAGAAACTCAAGAAGAGTCTACTGAAGAGACGTTAGAAACAACTGCTGAAAATGTTCAAAATGATGAAGAAAAGAATGAAAATGAAGAAGTTGTTGAAGATGCATCAGATCCTGTAGTTGAAGATGTAAAGGAAACTACGGCAATAGAATCTAACGAAGAAGTAGCTGCCGAAGAGCCTAAGGAAGAGGTAATTGTGGAAGAGCCTAAAGAAAATACTTTAGAGGAAGTTAAAGAAGAGCCTGTAGAACAACCTGCGAAGTCTGTAAAAAAAGCTGCTGTAAAGAAAGTTAAAGCAGAAAAACCTGCGAATGAAACAACAGAAGAGCCTAAAAAGACAAATCGTGCCAAGGGTAAGTATGAAATTGTTCAAGATGCAACTGGATTCAAGTATTATTTAAAGGCTTCAAATGGTGAAACTTTAATAGTATCTGAATCTTATACATCTTTACTTGGATGTAAAAATGCTATTAAACGTTTAAAGGAAAATACATTAACAGCTACAATCAAGGTTGAAGAGGATAAAAATCATAATTTCCAATTCCATGTTGTAAAGGGTACGAGAGTTGTTGCTCATAGTGCAAATTATAATACCAAAATAAGTGCTCAAAATGCGTCAAAGGCGTTTGCAAAGTATGTAAATACTGATGTGATAAAATTACAAGAAGAATCAAAAAATGATCTTGAATTAGTCACTTTAGATGATGCTCAAATTAGTACGGAAACTGTTGGTAAGATTTTAGTTTCTAAAGAAAATGATATGTTCTTATATAAATTAATTGCTAATAATGGTCAAACAATTTGTATGAGTGCTACATATAAGACAATGGTTACAATTCAAAAGTCAATTGAAAGCTTTAGGGATGCTGTATATGATGGTAAGTTCTATATTCAAAAGGATAAGAATGATAAGTATCAATTTAAGTTATACAATAAAGCTTCACGTTTAATTATGACTGGTGAATCTTTCCAAAATGCAGATTCATGTAGAAGTAATATTCTTTCTTGTTATCGTTTTGCCAAAAATGCACCGATTGAATATACTGATGAAGCAGTACAAAAATAATAATAAATTTGGGACTATCAATTTAGTTTGATAGTTCTTTTTTATATTATAGTGCATAATCTTTATTGGTGATTTAATGCATTTAAATACAGTTTTAAATAAATTGGGATTAGTGTCATTACTTCAAAATAAAAAAATAGATATTGTAACACGTAAATTTGAAGATATAAGATCTAATACCATTTATTTTGCTTTTGAAGAAATTACAAAAAAGAATTTTGAACAAATAAGAAATAAAGGAGCATATTTAATTATTGGTGAATCTTCATTTCTCAATAATCACTATATTAAGGTTGATTCAATAAAAAAAATCTATCAAAAATATTTATTATGGAAAAATAAATATAAGCTTATGGGTAAATGCTTCATTGGCGTTACAGGTACGTCCGGTAAATCTACAATTTCAACATTACTTTATCGCTTTTTAAGTAAAAAAAGAAAAACTATTTATTTTGGAACAGATGGAATATATACAGATAATCAGGTTTTTACTACATTAAATACTACACCATCAATGGAAGAGCTGTTCATGCATTTAAATAATCAACATTATGTTATTATGGAAATATCGTCAATTTCATTTTTTGAATATCGTTTATATGACATCAAATTTGATTATTTATTATTAACTAACGTTTTTGAAGATCATCTTGATTATCATAAAACCAAAGAAGAATATATTGCCTCTAAAATGTTAATTCTTTCAACAAACTATAATGCTAAAACATTTATTTCAAGAGATGTAACTGATAAGCGTTTTTTAAGATTAAACCACAATACAACATATTATGGCTTTGATGAAAATAAAATAAAATTTTTTAATATTATTGAACATGAAAATAAATTACAATTTGATGTTGAAACGTATTCTGATTATTATCATATTTCTACATCAATTTTGGGAAAATACAATGTTATGAATATTGCTGGTGTATTTTCAATATTAAGAGCACTTAATTATAAAATGGATGATATCATTGATTTTATAACCAAAACTGATCCGATTAAAGGAAGATATAATTTATTATATTACAAGAATAAGCCTCTTATTATAGATTACTGCCATACTACATCTAGCTACTTTGCCATGTTTAATGATGTTAAAAATAATTATGCAAGTAAATTACTTGTTATATTTGGTGCTGGAGGTAATAGGCAAGAATCAAAAAGAGTAGAATATTCTAATCTTGTATCAAAATATGCATCGTATGCGATTATTACAAATGATAATCCTAGGGATGAAGATGAAATGAAAATTGCATTGATGCTTAAAGATAATTTAACAATACCAAATGAAATAATTCTAAATAGACATGATGCTATAGAAAAAGCACTTAGTATGATAAATGATTTTGATGGACTATTAATCTTAGGAAAAGGTCCGGAAAATTATATTAATATCAAAGGTAAGTTGTTTCATCATTCGGATATTGATACAATTAAGGAATATATAAGATGATTTATTTTATTTTAACATATGTATTATCATTTTGCTTTTATTTTTTACTCAAATTTTTTAATACTAAGCATAGTATAAGACAAACAGAAAGAGAAGAAGGATTAGATTCTCATAAGTTGAAAAGCGGCACACCAACTTTGGGAGGTATTATTTTTGTCCTTATTCCTACTTGTTTATTATTAATAAAATATCAGTCATTTGATGCAATAATAATTTCTATAGCTTATCTTTCTTTTTCAATTGTTGGCTTTATAGATGATGTAAAGATTATAAAATCAAATAAAAATGATGGCTTAACACCTAAAAAAAGATTGATTCTTGAATATGTAATTTCCTTTATTATTTTAATCTTGTGCTTAATTAAAGGATACTCTAAAAAAATATTGATTATGGAGCTAACTATAAATTTAGGTGTTTTCTTTTTGCCTTTTATGTCTACATTTATGGTTGGTACGGCTAATAGTTACAATTTAACAGATGGAATTGATTCATTACTTGCGAGTGTTTCGGGAATAATTGCAATTGGATTATTAATTTTTAGTTTCCAAAAAGAAAGGTATATGATATCGTTTTTCCTTATATGCTTTTTTATTTCAATTACATCATTTTATTTTTTAAATTATAATAAAGCTGTAATTTTTATGGGTGATACAGGTTCATTAGCCATTGGTGCATTATTTTGTATTATTTCAATTCTTTTAGATATTCCTTTTTATTTTATGATTATGAGTATTCCTTTATTTTTTGAAACGATAACTGATATTTTACAGGTTACATATTTTAAAATGACTAAAGGTAAACGACTTTTTTTAATGGCTCCTTTTCATCATCACTTAGAATTATTGGGATATAATGAGAAGACAATTACAGCGATTTTTTCACTTATTGAAATTATTTTAGTTATTTTTTGTCTTTTTTTAGCAAAAATTTTTTAAAAAAATTAATCAATAAGCAATAACTAACGAAAAATTAACAATAGAGTGCTATAATATTATGTATAAATTATGCAATAGTAGGGAGGACATTTATGGAAGTAGTAGTATATGATGAAAACATCAATAACATTAATACATATTTTAATGATTATATTATTGACCATAATCAAGATATTTCGTTTAGGGTTTATAATAAAAAGTTAGATGTATTATATAAAGATATCGCACATAATAAAATTATTGGTATTTTTTTTAATTTAGATAATGGTATAGAGAAAGTTTTAAATATCATAAAAAGAATTTTACGATTAAATGCTTATATTGGAATTGCTTTTTTTTCACATGATGATAAAAATCTAGAGCTTGAAAATATTATTAAAGATTTTAAAAGTAATTATCAAGGCTGTGTTAATTTTTCTAGTAATGCTGATGGATTTAACAAACTTATTGCTAAGATGAAGGAAAGATATCAGCGTTTTATTAATAATACAGGAATAAGATTTAAACTTTTTCAGAATTTTGAAATGTATTATAATGGAAAAATCGTTAATTTTAAGTCAAAATTAGCCAAAGAGTTAATGTATAAGCTTGTATCCCTTAAAGGAACTAGTATTTCTAAGGATGATATGTATTGTCATTTATATCCTTATGAATCCGTTGAATTGTTTAAAACTGATAATGAGGAACTCAGGCTTAAGTTAGATAATAGATTAAGACAAAATTGGTTCCAACTTAAAAACACTTTAAAAGAATACGGGCTTGAAAATATTATTTTACGAGGCAATGACAGTATGCGGCTTGTAATTAATAATATAATGACATGTCCAGAATGGGATTTAGATGATTTGTTTTCCAATGCCCTACACACATTAGATTTCTCCGAGTATGATTTAGAAGATGAGCACAGAATAAATAATGATTGTATTGATGTATTAAAGGAAAGCCCTTATTTTCAAGACTTTTATTCTAAAAAACACAATGGCTAAAGTTTAAGACCGAAAGGTCTTTTTTTTATGCTAAGCATATAATTTTATGAGGGGTGTATACAGGATGGAATTAACTAAAAAGGAAAGAATTTTAGTTTATAAGGATGGAATTTCTAATAATGCTGTAAAAAAATATCTTAATAAGTATAATTATAAGTACGATGATATTGTAAAAGAAAATGAATATGATTATATTGTAAAGCCACCAGGCGTATTAATGAATGAAATCAAAGTAAAAGGTAAAATTATCTGTGATATTGAGCTTGCTTATATGATTAATCCATTTTTTTCTATTGCAGTTACAGGAACTAATGGAAAAACAACCTGTGTACTTTTAATTAATCATATCCTGAAAAATACTTATAAAATTGATTTATGTGGAAATATTGGGTATCCGATATTTAATGTATTCAATAATGAAAGGAAAATATATCTTTTAGAAATGTCAAGCTTTGAACTTGAAAGCATTAGTACATTTAAACCTAGAATAGCAATATTGTTAAACATTAAAGAAGCACATTTAGATCACCATAAGACTATGGAGAATTATATTAATGCTAAAGCTAATATAACTAAAAACCAAGAGAAAAGTGATTTTCTTATATACAATGTTGATGATTTGAATGTAAAGGAAGTCTCAAATAAATCACATGCTATTAAAATTGGTATTTCATTACATGATGAAAAAGCGGAGGCATATTATAAAGAAGGAATGATGTATTCAAAATATGGTAACGTATCTTTTGAAAAAACATTTTCTGATTTAGAAGGTGATTTATATGATACGATGGCTGCTGTATTGGTTGGATTGCTTTCAAATATAAGTATTAAAGAAATTGAAACTAGAATGCAAGACTTTAAAAAGCCATTATACCGCATGGAAGAAGTATATCCTAATATTTATAACGACTCTAAAAGTACAAATATATATTCTACCTTAGCTCAAATAAAGCATTTAAGAAATATTTCTTTGATTTGTGGCGGATATGATAGATTCAATTCTTTAAGTGATTTAAATGAAGTAGCTAAATATACAAGTGTATTTTATCTATATGGTGAAAATAAAGAAAGAGTTGCGAATTATTTATATAAAAACCAAATAAAACATATTGTTTGTGAAAATTTGGAGGATGCTATTTTAAAAGCGATAAAAGATTATGAAATAATATTATTTTCACCGATGGCACCATCATATGATCAATTTAAATCATTTGAAGAAAGAGGAAAATACTTTAATGAATTAATAAAAAAATATCTACCGAAGTAGATATTAAAGATGTTCTAGAAGTAATGCTAAATTATTTGAATACCATTTAAAGCTACAAGCACCAAACATTTGAAGGCGTTCTTCAATAAGTTTAGCAGTATCAGCTACTTGCATAGAAAAGAAGAAGCTAATATTAGGGTCAAATCGACTCATTAAATCCGTCATAAACTTTTTTTTAAAGGGTTCAATCATTATATCATGTAGATATAATTCACTAAATTGATTAGTATAATGATATGAAAGACTATAAGCAAGGATAGCAGTTTCTTTATATCCTAAAATGGTGTTCCCTTTAGCTTCAGAAGTTACACGATATTTTGTTTCAATTAGGGGTTTAATTTTGTTGATAATGAACTCCTCATAAATTTTAGCAAATCCAAATTTATCATCAAAGACATTAAAAAGTAAATTATTCTTTTTTATCTCTAGATTAGGATAAATTGAAATACCAATGACATTCTTTTGTTTAAGTATTTCTTCAAGTGAGTAGGTAGGAATTAAAAAAGGATTTGAACCACCCACAATATACAATGCTTTATATGTCTTATCTGTTTTATCATAGTCATCAGGAAGGTAGATTGTAACTTTGAATGAAGCGTTTAAACCTTCTGACAAAATTTTAATATTATCAAACATACTTTAACCTCCTTATACATTATATTATAACAAAAATAATCCTTTTTTTAAAGAGAAAAAAAGGATGTTAATTGAAAAAGTAAATTCCGCTATGAATAGTAGAAACAAAATCATTGAAAAAGTAAATTCCGTTCGTATATAATAATGTAGAAACAAAATCATTG
>MNRZ01000069.1 GCA_001916215.1 Clostridium sp. CAG:307_30_263 | reverse complement strand
ATTGCTTTCAATATACTGCAATAGCAGGTATAATGGGAAGTGATATTTGAGGGTACAAAAAAATCAATTTTTTTTGGTCTGGGGTTGACACGAGCAGGTTAAGCTGTGCCAGAAGAGACTCTAAGGAATTGTCATCATTGTAATTTCCTAGTAATGTAATTACGTCAGAATGGACAATACCATCATATATGCTGTCATTTTTTGCAACTCTGTCATTTGCTATTGTGTTGAGATTATCAATCATTGTCATTACACCTCTTGCTCCTACAAATTTAGGACTTCTCTTTGATTTTTCTATCAGTAATCGTATTTCTGTTTCAGAACCCGGGTAGATGTCAATCTGCCTGCTGTTTATTGACTTATAAAATATAGAAAGCAAAGTGTCGGTTGAATATTCAATAAAATTAATGGTTGTAGGAAAGCGGGAAGGCATTCCTGGATTAAAATTAAGGAGATTTTCGGTTTCATTTTGATATCCACCAAGAATCACTACCAGACGTTTTCTGTATTTGGTTATTGAGTTTAACAAAATTTCCATCGCTTCTTCACCATGTCCGGAATTCTTACCTTTTGTTTTATCACCAATTAAGGTGTATGCTTCGTCTATAAACAGAACCCCGTCTAATGCCTGCTGAATGAATGCTCTCATTTTGGACGCACTGTCACCGGTGTAAGGTGATTCAAGATCACCTTTATCAATTTCCAGGACGTGTCCCTTTTTTAGTATTCCGAGTGCCTTGAATAATTTGGCGAATAGTGGAGCAATAGTTGATTTACCGCTTCCAGGAGGTCCGATAAAGAGCATATTATATAATTCATTTTGCAGAGGAGAGAGACCATTGTTCATACGTTGTTCGTTGATTTTAGCCGATTTTATCAGATTATCGGCAGCTTCAATTACCTCTGTCTGCTCGGAAAAGTTATCTAATTCATCTCTTACTTTTTTTACTTCGTTCCAATCGGCATTTGTCCACATGAAGTCTTCTCTTTCAAACATACCTATAGTGGCCTTCTTCATTTTCACGCGTTTTGTGTAGCGGTTATAAGCTGTTTCGAGAGTCTCGTTGATACAATTACCGGATGAGTAATCCTCGGAAAAATTCTCGACAGTTAAGAGATTATGTAACATTGTCTCAGCCTCAGGGCTAAAGGAACAACGATATTCATTTCTTGCTCTTTTTTCTGCTATTTTTACTAACTCCTCTTTTGTGTAAGGAGAAATATCAACATTTACAAGCCTGTGTTTGTTTTCGGGATTATTAATAAATGCCGCACCCACACTTTTGGATGATTCCAGTATAAAAGTGATTTCAGTGCATCTTCTATGGATAACCGTCAGCAGCGAAGTAATTAATTCCTGATTAATTTTGAGGGAACCATCCTGTTGGATAAACGCTTTATCAATATTGTCTGAAAAGGTAACAATAACATCTTTTATCTTTTCAAATAACTGGGATATACCTTTCATGCCGGACTGGGAATGTGCTGCTATCAGTTCTTCCAGATTGATAACCTGAATGCTCTTATTTTTCCTGATTCCATGGTCGAGAAGGATTTCTGCAATTACTTTCTTTATAAGTGATTTTCCTGATAATTCATCGCCTGTAATGATGATGGATTGGGTTCTGATAGAAGTGCCATCTTTCCCGCCGGTTGCATCATATATATCCTTTCTGTCAATCATAGCTGTTAATGTCTGTTTTATATTATCGCATCCAATTACCTGATTAGATGAGAAGGCAATATCAACTGAACTTTCATGATTTGTTACAGGTACACCAAGTGGTTTTGAAATTGTAGGCTTTGGTATATCAGTTTCTACTTTTGGAGGGGAAGGAATAATTCCGACAGTTTTTTTGGAATCATTACAATTATTATTTTTATCCGGTATATCTTGGGCAGTTATTGGTGTCTTAACGGACTTTATTTCAGGAGAAATAACAGTATGTCCAAGGGCAAAATTTAGTTCATCAGCTGTAAATTCTACTGCACATTTGATTTTGGACAGATGGCATCTTGGACATACATCGACACGTTCATAAGTTGAGAACACACCACATTTTTCACAAGTTATCCTATATTTTCTGCTCATTGCGAATCCTCCTAATTTTTAAAAATTTTGTATCCATATAGATATTGCCTCAAGAAATGGAATATTAAACCATAGCATAATAAAAATACCTGCAAGATATGAATAGAAATAACTTTCAATCGGGTAATCCAGCTGGACAATTTTAATGGTGTCTTTATCCGGTTTTTGATACAGCACACGTTTGAAATTTCCTTCTTTCACATAACTTAGCATGTAGCACTTTGATATATAATCGCTGCTTAGGATATCAACTGATTTTTCATCAAATTTATGTGTTGTAAAATTGTATGCAGTGAAGGTATAGGTATTCTTTGCACGACGCATTTTAAAACGTTCTTTGCGGTTATACATATATTTACTAAATAACTGAACTTTATTACCTGATAAGGAATCGGCTGTTATATAAATATTTTTCTTTCCCTTATATATGCACATTACAACTAAAACCAAAGTTATTATTGCTGAAATCATGGAACTTAAGAAAATGGCAATAATATTGGATTCATGAAGTATTCTGCATTTCGATATGAGTAATGAAATAACAAGAGGCAAGAAAATATTCAGCTTCATATCAATGGGATTAATTTTCTTTTTGCCAGGGACAAAAGCACCAATAATAAACGGAACTGTTAAGAAAGGTCCAAAAAACAAATTGAGAATTAACCACATTAACGGAGTTCCAAATGTTGTTCTATATCCCTTACATAACATTACGAAAGAACTTATTATTAAAATAATCCATAAAAAAATCATAATAGTGGTAAGGTTCTTCACATCATTGTTTGAATTTATCAGATTAATAAGGTTTGAGATTGATTTTGTAAAATATTCTTTCAGCGTCATTATGTACTACCTCTTTTGAAACGTATTTGATAATCTCCGGATCACTGACATATCAGTAATCCGGAAATACATTCAATGTGATATGCCCTATTTATAGCAGATTTTTAAGCCACAAGTCGGACATGTCCATCCACCCGCAGGAGCCATCCATGGAGACCATGTCATGGTTACTCCACAGTGTGGACATTCTTTTGAATGGGGTTCACTCCTAAAATGAATTAATTTTTTCATATTGTACCTCCTGAAAGTTACTGCTTGATTTAAAATGGTCAGTTCCGGTTGTCTGGAATTGCCTGTTATTTGGTTACAATAACTAAATGCCTTAAATTTAATAAAATGTAACCATTGGTAGAAAAAATTTAGAATTAAGGTAAGTAAATAAAGTTTTTGATGTAGTAAAACTGTGTTATAATATGTACATAGATTGTGAAACAAACAAGGAGAGTTAATAGAGATGAGCAGTTATGTACCTATGAGGTATGATACAGTAATTGAAGAATGCATGGGTGACAGGGTCATTCATACATATAGAATAGAAAAAAACATTGGTGATGGGGGTTCGGGATTTACCTATTATGTTCGGGATGAAAAAGGAAAACGCTGTGTTCTTAAAGAGTACATTCCTTTTAATGATAGATTTTTATTTGAGAGGAATTATGAGGGTAAGCTGGTATTTAAAAATTCAGTGCCTAAAATCCAAAGAGAACGGATACAAAACAAAATAAAAAAGATTTCAGCTCATGAATATGAAATTTCACGGAATGCTATGATTAATGATAAAGGTGATAATTCACCTTATGTATTTGAGTTCTCGAAATTCTATGATAAAAATTCTGATGTAATGTTTTCTATAATCCAGACTGTTGAGGGGGATTCTTTTGCTAATTATATTAAATCATTAAATTATATTGAAAGAATTGATTTATTATTAAAAATCTCTAATGCAATTGAATATATACATTCGCGTGGTATTCTTCATGCAGACTTAACGCCGGAAAATATTTTTATTGATAGTTTAGGGCAGGTAAAAATTTTAGACTTTGGTACTTCTATAGATTTGGAAACTTTCAAACGAAGTAATTTAGAAGAGGAAAAAAGATTTGTCAAAAACTTAATTTCAACAAATGTAGGTAGTATTTCAAGATATTATGCCTCCGAAAATTTACAATTATTTGCTGATAGAATTTGTTTTGCTTCTGAAGAGAATGAGAATGATATCAGCATATTAGTAGATAACCTTAACAGTAATATATCTTTTGAAGATGATATATATAGTTTTAAACAAATAATTTTATATACACTAATTGGAGCTTCTGAATTTAAAATATATTTGTCATCATTGACAGCAAAGGAATTTATTTATGATGCTTGTAAAACAAATAGTTTTGATGAATTCGACATTACATTTACGCATTTGCTATATAGATTAGTTATGTTAAAAGATTTTAATATGTCTATTTTAAGCGATTTTTTAAAGATAATCAGATATTATAGATTACAAGTCTGTAATGATAGACCGCGACATGTTATACCTGATTTTTCTATATCAAATCTTTCGTATAATGATGATAGCATTAGAGTAGTTGATTCAGAAATTAAAACAAATACTTTTACTTATTTTCTTAGACTAATGTTAGAACTTCCACAGAAATTAAAACAAATATTTGGAACTCCATATTGGCTGATTAGAGATATTGACTTGGAGTTTGCATTGTCTATATCTACGTTTCCTTTCTATTTTGATGATAGTAATTATAAAAATTCACAAATATCAGAATATAAGGATAGTTTTATTTATTCTTTTTTTAATAGGTTTGATATAAATAACATATTTGAGATAGATAGACCGGATATAGAGGAGGCATATTTAAGAAAAACGCTGTCACAAAATATAATTATCGAGTTATATAAAATTTTTAAAATTGAACTGGAAGAATTTAAAAAAGATAACTCAATTCCAACAATTATAACAGATATACTTTCGGATGCTATTAATAATGTTTTATGTAGCGGTTCTGATAGCATATGTTATGAGGAACCTGTGGTATATGGACCATCTATATTTTACTCTGAAGAATCAAAGGCTGAATTTATAATTAATCAAATTTATCAATTCGGCAAAAACGGGAAAATTATTTGGCCTGATTTTATGCTTAAATTTAAAGTTAATACTGATAAAATTTTCTTTCATTCAAGTGGGTATATACCTGAAATAATATATACTAATAGCTTTAATAAGGAGATTGAAAAACAGCGGAGCATACATGACAATATATTGTTTAATTATTTTATTCGGTATGATGATAATGTTTCTGTTTATGATAAACTTATGACTAAAATAATTAATCCTTTGGATAGAGTCAGTCAGGTTGAGTTTCCTCAATTGGAGAATGTATATACACAACTTTTAATAAAGATAGTAATAATAGGTGCACCTGGCAGGTATGAAATTGAGAAATTATTATATAAAAAAAGTATATGTGTGAAATTAATATTTTTGGTAAATGATGAATATGAACCAAAGAATGATGAAGTTCATAAGATAATGGCATTATTACGTCATGGTGGAATAAAAAAAGATATGTTATATCGATTACAAATACATAATGAATCCCAAGATAAAATTTTATCCCAAAGGGAAATTAATACTGTACTACATGAATCCAATGATATATTTTATATTGATGGATGGTATTATCTCTCATATCAAGGATGCATGTCAAATTTTACAACTGAAAATGATGATATACTTGTAGAATTATTGATTAATTTTTTATCGAATACCTCTGAACCATCATATAGAAGCAATCTCTTTCTGGATGGATTATTTTCGGCACTTCACAGAGATGTATTAACAAAGACATTTAAAGACAATAATATAACAATATTTCAAAAGATAATCGCATATCTAAAATCTGCCGATTGTAATTGGCTGACTTCAACATATATTGAATATTTTAAAAAAATGTTATTACAGAAGTTAGATATTAGCGAGAATCTATGTGATACATTTGAATTATATGCCTTAGAAAAAATAATGTATATAGAGGGTATTTACAACAAGGACGATTTTGATATTAAAATATATGCGGTTCATCATAAGAATGTTTTTGTTGAATATGATTTTAAATGGCGAACGATAACATGTAATTTTTCACCTATAGCTGTACAGAATGGCGTTGCATTTGTACCTGACGGTATTTTGTTCATATCCTCACATTATTTTATCCATAAATTGAATAAAGAGTGTTTGTCAGATATTTATGAACTTATTTTCTCGGACCAGATAATATTTATTGATGTAAATGTAATGAGGAATTGTAAGAATATAAAAAAAGTAGTGATGCCAAGAAGTTTACAGTACATTAGTACAGGTGCATTTAATGAATGTAATAGCATTGAAGTGGATTGGCAGGATATTGAGTCTTTTTTTACATTTGAAGATAAGATAAATGGTGGTTTCAAACGAGTCTCGAAAGACGAATATATTAAAAATTATTTACCATGGTATGATGACAAGAATTCACATTAAAAGACCAAATTACATACGCTGATTGATATATTATCAATGTATAAAAGATGGTTGATAAAAAAGATATCCATCGCCGAAACTAAATTAAGGAGGAGAAATGTCATAATGAAATTTGATAATTTAGATAAAGATATGTTAATGAAAAATTTAGGTTTGGATTATTTGCACATAAAAATGTTAAGGGAAAATTTTGTCGATGATACTATAAATGAAATAGACGTTGAAAATGTATTACATATTTTTAAATATTTAAATGATAACGATGTATATTATTATATAGATTTATTTATTACATCATTAGACTTATTTTTACTACCATGTAATTATTTTATAGGCAAATTTGAAAAGTTAAAAGAAAAATTAGGAGAGGAATATGTTGATTTGTTAGGTAATGATATTTCCTTAATTGAAATTATGTACGAATAATATTTTATTCATATAGGTTGACGGATTATATAAATCAGTCGGTACAATTTATAATTTCTTGATTTTGTCAGGTTTCTTGTCTTTGCAATAATAATCTCATGCGCAAATTAGCAACAGATTCTAACATGAAAAATTGTACCGGCTGAATCATTTTGCTGAACAGATATTTACAGACTATATTCTCATAGATATAACGAGCTCTTCATAAGAATTGTTCAATAATTCGTCAATTAATGATGTTGAGATACTTTTTTATATATTCTTCTTTTGTTAAAAATGGTGTAGAATCACCTGTTAAATCAGATTCAAATGCAAAAAATGAATCTATATCTTGCCAGTCAATTTCAATGATTTTATGGCATCCATCAAACGCATGGACACTAAGATATTTAAGATTTCTGGGTAAACGTATTTTTCTTAGGTTTTTACAGTATTTAAAGGTATCAGAAGCAATATATATTATGTAATCAGAAAAAATAATTTCCTGTATACAAGATAATATATCTTTATTACCTTCATGCAAAAAGTAGTTAGCGGATATGAATAGCATACCATCCGGTATTGTTGCTATATTGTCTTTTAATTGCAGAGGTAAAAAATTATAGATTAAACTCCAGAGTTTTTCATAATGATATTGTAAAGTTTTACTATGCCATTTGATATTATAATAACTGTATCTTACATCATAAAAATCTTTTTCATTGAATAGTCCTTCCATCATATAAATGTGTTTTAAAGTTGATAAATCATGCGAAGTTACAAAAAAGTGTGTTGATATATTGTTTATAATAATGGTTTTAGCATATTCGGTAAAAGTTGTTGTTAGCCATGTGCAATTGGCAGATTTAAGGTAAGTAATTATGTTTTGAAAAATGGTTATATTGTTTACCTTAATTGTTTTTGTTAATACATCACTATAGAGTGCTGAAAATATTCCATCCAAAAATAGGTTATTTCTATAGGAGGGACTTGGATTATTAGATAAGAAATTCATCAAAAGTTCTGTTAGTATGCTATCATTTCTAGGAGTGAAATTTGATTTGCAGCCTTGATACGAGAGATAATACCAATCATCAATACAAAATATATCGCCTGATGAATGAAGGATAGTATCAATTTCCTTTTGAGATAATATTTTATTCTGCGATTTATTATGTATTTTCAATTTATATAACATTTCTTTTTTTATTCCACCATGTTTCAAAGTAGCCATTATTCTGTGAATCTTATCTTTTATCGGTTTATAATTATTATCTATTAAGCATATTATTTTCATATGTTGATCAATAGTAGAAATCAGAGGTGATATTGCCTTCCTGTCAGGAACACCTATAAGTATTACAGTGTTTAAAGAATAACCATATACATCTTTTAGAGGTGGAAATTCACTTTGCATTTGTGGGGATAAGCTGTTAATAGTTACATTATTTATTTTTTCAAAAATTGAATTATTATCATAACGTATAAAAACCTTAAATAGTATTTGTGAATTTGTTTTTTGTATTTTTTTAATTTCATCATCAAAGCTATGGGTAAATATTTCTTCAGGATAATCTGAGTGTCGTGAAAAAAACAATTTATTAATGTTAATTTTCTTTGGCATATTAATATCGGACCATTTTATATAGTCGTAATTTTTGTATACATCATGAATTTGTTTAATTATAAATTCAACTTTATCTTCTTCTGAATAATACGTAAATGAACCATACGAGATTGGTTGCTTGTAAAGAACAATATCTGAACCACTATTTATAACTGCTTTAATTGTTTCTGAAAGTATTTTCACAAATATTGAAGTGGGTGAATCTTTTTTACGATACTTTCGTAGATGCTTATCAAATATACAATATAAATTAGCCAGTATTTCTTGAGCTAGAATCCGCCGGTTAGTTAACTCATCATTATTGCATGTATTTTTTTTGAATATGTAATTTGTATAAAAATTATTATAAAATACACTGATAAAGTTGTTGTTGTTGTTGTCTGCAAAGTAATGGTATGTACCAATGTTAAAAGTATCTATAGAAGAAAGATTACATAAAGGTAGCACAAATTCTAAATCGAAATCTTTTACGAACCAAAATGGAGCCCCAAATAATTTTTTGATTTTTAAAGGAAGTTCATATATAAGGCAGAGCAGGTAGTAAAAGTCGTTTAGGTTAATTTCATAGTCTAATGCATCAAGGCTATTATTAATTTTATGTGTATTTGATAATGAAAAATTTGGTGTAGAATCTGAATAATGCTCTCCTCGCAATCTATAATAGTCAATCAGTTTTAAAAAGTCAGTCATGATGTTTAAATCAAATTCATTAGTACGGACCAATTTACATAGAAGATGAGTGACGGTAATATTGAAATTATCTTTCAATTTGTCACAGATATATTCTTCTACTGTCATGGAAGATAAATAGATTTTTGCTTCCGGTGCACCTATTAAAGTGAATAACATAATTTGCTTAAAACTATATATATCATCTGCATATGATATATTATTGCTAAGGATGTCTACGATTTTGTTAATATCACTTTCGTTATCATTAGATACAAAATTGATACTATTAGCAAAAGTAAGAAGATTTTCTGAACAGTAATATCTTGAGAAACTTCCAACATTTGTTGACAGTAGATTTCGTGCAAATTTCTTTTTATCTTCTGTAGTGCCGCGTCTGAATTTACCAATATCCATTGAAGCACCAAAATCCAGAATTTGTACCTGTTCCATGGAATTAACATATATATTTTCGGGAGTTAAATCTGCATGAAGTATTCCACGGCTGTTAATATATTTTATTGCATCAGAAACTTTGAGCAATAAATGGATTTTTTCTTCTGTAGTTATGTGTGTAATATATTCGGAAAATACCTCGCCTTCAACGGTCTGGATAAGTCCGTATATTACATCTGAAGAAGTGTCAGAAAAGGTTGTAAAATCAAAAATATAAGGCGAATTATCTCCGGCTTCTGTTATCATTGCTTTGTGATTGATATCATATTCATGCGCTGCAATCTGAATAAGTTTGTTTGTAATTGTTTTTTTCTGGGATTCAGAAACTGTAGAATTGAAAACAAGTACATCATTACTATTTCTTACGAAAGAATATCTGTTATTGAATGGAATATATTCTTTGATTACACATGGTTTTCCTGTCTCATCCTTTGCAAGGTAAGTGAATACGGATCCACCCCTGCCAATGTTTTTATCAATTATGTAGTGATGAACGGGCTCACCATTTTTTAAGCATTTGTTAATTATTGTATTTCTTTTCATTGGACGATAACTATTCATTTTTCACCTCATCTGGTATTACATATTTTATATACCATTTTAATTTCATTTATGTATTTTGGATTGACTTTTTTGGTTTCGCAATAATCTATCATTGCCTGAACATACATTGAAAAAGTTGCCGGGGTCAGGATTATGGAACCGGCTATTGCTTTTTGTAATTGTCTGTGTTTGGGAGCAAGTGTTCGTTCAGGAGAAGAGTATTTCCAAGGAATTTGTGCAAGAACAGAGTCCTTAAAATCTTCTTTTATAATATCTAAAAAGTCCTGCTCATTCATAATTCTACTAATATACACATGAATATTTTTTATATTAGAGAGGTTAGAAATAATAGCTGCATCCTCCGGTGTATATGGTTTTGAATACAAAATCATAGAACCGCTTTCCAAAAAGCCTTTTTTTGAAAGATAGTCTGCCGAAAGTATGTTTTTTATTTCGTTCATTTGATCGGAGTCTAAATTTAAAAGTAAGTGTTTAAATATTATTCCGTCTAAAATTGCCTGAAATTCCTTTTGGATAATATTTGGAGTAACCTTTCTTCCGGAAACTTCTTCTTCAATATCTTTTATTATGTCTTTAATTTTATCGCTAGGATAATAGTCTATATGAGTACTGATTTTATTTAAAAGAGATGCTTTGTCTTCATAAGCATCTGATTCAGGAAGTATCGTATATGATAATTGCTCAAATCTTATTCTTCTTGATTTCCAATCGGTACCATCGTTGGACATAAGAAAATTGTCTCGGTCTGTTTCTGATAGGCTTAAGAGGAACAGTCGGATAATCTTTTTTAATGCGGTTAATCTTTTGTCAGCAGAACTTCTGAGTTCATTTTGGTTTTCCTCATTATCAAGCCATTCAACTATATATGAAAATGGATATTCTTCTTCATGCGGCTCATCAGAAGAGGTTAGCTTTTCATTTATTTTGTTAAATACGGTCCTTGTCCCTTGAAGGTCATGGGGAGTTGGCTGCATAGTTAGTAAATCATTATAGGTTATTCCGGATTTATCATTTCTAACAGCCGGCATTCCAAACTCTGAATATATTTCAAATATTCCTTTTTCTTCTAGCTTTTTGATAAGAGTGGGTTTTGAATCGTGGGAACTGTCCGGGGTATCGTCGTATATACTTTCCACCGGTATCTTTAGTGCAATACAAAAAGTTAGAACAATATCAAAAAGATCCCGGTATAGTATGAGTTGATTTTTCTGCATTTCGTCCAAAAGTATTGAGTACCATTTGAGTCCGGAGTTTTCCTCATCTTCGCTTTGCATATAGAAACAGTAAGTAAAAATATTCTCTTTATTTAATGTTCTATACAGATATTTCTTAATATCTGTTTCAGTAGTCAAACGTTCTTCTTTAATTTTCCTTATTTTTTCTCTATAAGAATTACAAAATTGTATTAACTGATCTTCATATCTGGTCGCTTTCTTCATATACAAAGACCTCCCTTTGAAATAAGTATAACATAATACAATACATATAAAAAGACCATTCTTCTTTGCTCAAAAGTGTTTTTATTTATATCTAAACAAAGGAGGGCAAGAAAATGGATAATGAAATGACTATGATAAATGAAATGGCAACTAAAAAATCGGTTATGGAATTACTTGAGAATACAATATATAGAAGAGCTTTTTCATCATGTGTTCGGAAAGCTATGAATGAGACGGGACTTGACGCTTCATATTTTGAAGACCTGTTCAACGATGCGGTTGACATACTCATATCTGAATGCATTCCGAAGTACAGAGCTGATAGTGGCGATTTTTTACCCTATTCATTGTATATTATCGGAAAAAGACTGTATCGCATGAGTAGGAAGTACAAGCCAATCAAAATTCCGGATAAGAAAAGACTTGAATATAACAAAGCAAAAAAACTCATAAACGAATTAAAAATTATACAGTCAAACCTCGATACAAATGAAATAAAGAGTATATTAACCGAAAACGGAATAAAAGAAGATGTAATAGGAATATGCATGTATGAAAAAATAGAGTCTCTCGACAATGACGAATCGGAATATTCGTTGTATGAATCAATTTCAGATCAAAGAAACGAATATAATGATATTATCATCAAAGAAATATCATCAGAACTCAAAAAATTGATAGAAAGAACCCTTACGAAACGCCAGAGAGATATTATATATAAATATTTTTATCAAAGTGAACCGTCTTGTACAAAGGTAGCTAAGGCACTTGAGGTCTCGCCACAGGCAGTAAGCAAAACACTAAGAGCATCGCTTATAAAACTCAGAAAAAAAGCAAAATCTTATAAAATAATAGGAAAAGAAGATATAAAGTATTTCATAAGATAAGTAGTATACCATATAATAATAAAAACAAGCATTGTGGTTATAATACATAATATGGAAAGAAATTATTAAGATAGTCAATGATAAAAACGAAAAACCTGTTTTTACCATTGACTATCTGCCGCGTAGATGTTATTATTTAATTACATTGAAATAGGAGGATACACAAATGAAATTACTAAAAATTGCTGTAAATGGTTTAACACTGTTTAAAGGAACTGTGAACATTGATTTTTTTGCAGAGCAGAGGGTTTCAAGTGACAATAATGAAATGGTGTCACCTTGCTTTGGCAGTGTGTACACAAATAACGTTATGTCTATTGTTGGTATTAATGCATCTGGAAAGACGTCTTTACTAAAAGTAATTTCGTTTGTAATTGAGTTTATTAATGGAGAGTCGGTTAATAACATTAATAACAAGGATATTTTAAAGGATTCAGAGAAGATAGAGATTACAGTTTTCTTTTTTGATCCGGGAAATGGTGTATGCAAACTGGAATCAGAGATTATCAGAATAAAAGATAATGAAATTGATGACAGGTATATCATCAATAGTGAACGCTTGTGGGTTAAGAAAACATCAAGAGTAAAATCAAAAAAAGACTTGTTTTTATTTGATGACGACCAGTTGTCAAAGGTTAGAGATAATGGGGCTGAATTTTTAAAGGATGATACCAGTATTGTAATATCTCTTAATAAAAACAAGGGATTTTATCTTAAAGATTTAATAAGGTTAACGAATGTAAATTTTTTGGGACTCATTGGAAATTTCCCTCATGAATTAATTGCTTTTTTAGACCCGAGTATTGAAAATATCTCTTTTGATAAAAAGACAGGAGAGGCAAAATTAAAATTCTACGATAGGGAGGAGATTGTTGTTGCAAATCCGATTCTTTTTGAACAGTACCTTTCATCAGGGACAATTAAAGGAATTAATATATTTATCAATGCAATGATAGTGTTTGAAGAGGGAGGATATCTAATTGTTGATGAGCTTGAGAACCATTTCAATCGTGAAATTGTTGCTACATTGGTAAGATTCTTTATGAATAAGAGTGTAAATAAAAATGGAGCGACATTAATCTTTTCAACGCATTATTCGGAATTGCTTGATGAATTCGAGCGCAATGATGGTATATATATTGTCAGGAACAGAAATGGTATATACGCACAAAAGCTTAGTGAGATTCTTACGAGAAATGATATAAAGAAGAGCGAAGCTTTCAAGAGCGATTTCCTTGAAGGGACTGTGCCAACCTATGAATCTTATATGCAACTAAAGAGAGCAATTATTTTAGGAAAAATTAAGGAGGAGTAACTAAGAATTGGCAAACGATAAAATAATAGCGTGTATATGTGAAGGAAGTGCCGAAAGTGTAATAGTCAATAAACTGATGGATGCCGGAAAACTTATTTTTACAAGAGATGATTTGTTGGATAATGAAGTACTCAGATGCAGAAGTGCAAGAAAATTTGAGGACAGATACTTAGGAAAAGGTTTTACAAAGAAAATAACTGTCTATAGATTTCTGGATTCAAGAAAGGAAGATTTTAAGCTTCGTAAAGTTTACGAAGCAAAGGTTGATGTTGTTAATGTGATTACAGCACCTGAGATAGAAATGCTTATCATTGTCCATAAAGGAAAATATGCAGAATACAGTAGGGTAAAAAGCCATATCAAACCCAGTGAATTTTGTAAAGAAACCCTAAAGTTGCCATCTGTAAAGACAGCTGAATTTATTGAGAACTATTTTTCAGATATAGAGGATTTACTTTATGCAATTAAAGAATATAAAAGATTATCCAATATTCCCAAGAATGAAAAATGTCTTGCAGACCTTATTATAGAATGAAAGATTGCAAAAAGTGCTATGTCCACAATTGTGGATATAGCACTTTTTTTCGTATCAAATATAAGGCTGGAACAATGTCTTGAAAAAAAATATTTTTGGAGAAACATAGTTAATAAATCTTAAAAGATGAGGCATTTAATAAGTAGAAAAGCTTAAGGAGGATTATCATATGGATAACAAAGAAAAACTTAATAAACCAGAAAATAATGAGGAATTCATCATTCCTGAATTTGAAGATTATCAGAGCAAGAAAAAACCTGATGTTGACGAAGTCATAAAGAAGCTGAATGAGCGGATTACTGCATTAGAAGCTGAAGAAAATACGTTTGAGGAGATAAAAGAAATATTGGAAAAACATAATCTCAAATATTTATGCGATCCAGACTTGAATGCCGTTGAAATTGTGTTTGATGGAAGACCGTTCCGAGTTCAGATAATTTTAAATGAATATAGGCTGGAATTGAAATTGATATTCCCATTTGCAGCTCAGAGTGCTGCTCTCGCAGTTATCGCTCTATTTATGATGAACTTCAACAAGGACAAAGCATTTGCTAGTATGCATTTAAATCCGGATAATGGCGAGATGTCAATGAAATACTCATATCTTATTTCAAAAACTGCAGGTCTTGATAAAGATGACTTCTGGTTATACATGACCTCGATAATCATGCCGGCAATCGAAAAAGAATATGTGATACTTCATTGCATATCAACAGGAAGAGTACCGGACGAATATAGAGAATACTACAGAACCCTTTTAGAAAAATCTCTAGCAGTAATAAATGATGAAAATGAACCTATAGATGAAATTGAATATGGTTTCATAAATCCGGAAGAAGCTAAGGAAACTAACATTTTTAGTGAACCGGTAGATTTGTTTAAAGAGTTTAATGAGGATGCTGATATATCCGAAGAATACGTAAAAAAGAGGATGGAAGAAATTTTGGAAGAAATACAAGAAGATGAAAATAATGTATTGCCATTTGACGAAGAAGATACTCCTTATGAAGAATGATGGAAGGAGGTAATGAGATGACAGAAAAAGAAGAATTAATTGACAAGGCGAAAAGAATTGTCATGTCAGTATTCGATAATGCACCGATTCGTATGTATGAAGAACCTACACCTGAAATAATTAAAAATGTAATTATTGAGATTGATGGCAGATATGTAGGAAAAGGAAGTGAAAAACATTCAATTATTATTAATCACAACAACAAGGAAGAAATGTTCATAATGGTTGATGAAAGTACATACAGCAGGTCGCTTAAAGAAAACAAAACGATACAGCCCGAAGAAAACCTGTCTGTCATTGCAGTTAGGGTTGCCAATCTGCCAATTTACATTACTGTCAGCGTTATTCGACTTGAGGAGAAAAATATATTTTCCAGTATAAACAGCCTTTATAATAAGGCAAAGTACATCAAAGAGTTTTATAGGTTGGAGGTGTATAAACAGGAAGCGATATTAAAACAGTTGAAAGGAAAGCAGTGTGACAAATATGGTAAATAACTATTTTAACTCCAGAAGGGAGCAGCTGGTAAAGTATGCTATTACTAAGGAAACATATCCACCGGATACTCAGCGCGGTATTGAGTTTATTTTAAGAGACTCTAATGATTCAAGACATAAGGTAGAACAGAGATTGTCATATATTTTAAATATTTTACCTATAAATTATGAACGAATTCCGGTAACCGCAGAAGAAGTTTTTAACAGACTTGATACTAAGTTTTTTAAAATGGAGCGGCAAAAGAAACTAATTAAAGATGTGTATGCTTCAAGAGAACGAGCAGGCAAAAAAGGGTGCTGTTTATTATTTGTCGGGCCTCCTGGTGTTGGAAAAACAGCTTTAATGACGGCAATCTCAGAGGCTATGCAGCTTCCTTTTGAGTGTATTCCGTTGAATGGATGTTCAACCCCATTTGAACTCGAGGGTCTTGATCCGGGATACGAGTCAGCTGATGCGGGTGCAATTGTTAGGGCTTATGAATTACATGGCACTAGTGAAATGATATTGGGATTAGATGAGTTTGACAAGGTAAACAGATGTTCAAAAGAAGGTGACCCCATGAATGTATTTTTAAGACTTTTTCAGGGATTGCATTATGATAAGTACCTGCAATGTCATATTAGTACAGAAAATACAATCTTTATAGCAACTGCAAATAGCATAGAAGATATTCCTGAAACTATATTAAACAGATTCAATGCGATTATTTATTTTGATGAGTACACACATGAAGATAAATTTGTAATAGCTAAACAGTATGTCATTCCGGAAGTGTTAAAAATTTATAATCTGTCATCCGCAAATGTCACGTTTGAAGATTGCACGATTGAATATATTATTAGAAATTATTGTGAAGATGCGGGTGTACGGGATCTGAAAAATAATATAGAGAAAATAATATGCCGTATTATTGGTTCAGGTGGGGCAGATTTATCAACAGTTGTTACACCTGATTATGCTGAAAGTGTTCTTAATGAATTAGTAGAAGAAACACAGGGGTTGCGTTTTATCAGAAATAAAGAGCACTATACAGACTCTGTAGCGAAAGAAATTAAAAAGTGCTTGGAGGAATCAAAGAAAAATACTTCATTTGATCCGGATCGTTTTAAAACAGAAAAGATGCGTCAGAAATTGGATTACCTTCTTGCCTGCCGAAAAGAAGACAATACATTCAGAGATGAGTTTAATCCCTTAAAACTCAGTGATTTGTTACATAAAAGTTTGTTCGGAATGGACAATGTAATTCGTGAAGTTACCGGCTTCTTTTATACCGAGTATTTAAAGGGGAAAAGACTTAATAGCAACTTGGTTCTTGTTGGTGATCCAGGGATTGGTAAAACTACTATAGTTAATAATATAGCTATAGCATTGAACTACAAGTACATAAAAATTTCACTTAATGGTATCAGTAATGTCAAAGAACTTCGCGGTACACCAAGCACTTATACAGGAAGTGAACCGGGTCGTATTATGAAGGGTATCAAAACTGTGGGTACAACCAGAGCTATTATGCATCTTGATGAAATAGACAAACTTAAAGCTGAATATGCGTCAGCACTGCTTGATTTGTTAGATCACAGTTTTACTGATAATTATTTTGATGTAAGTGTTGATTTGACACAGACAATTTTTATAGCAACTGCAAACGATTGGACAAATGTTCCGGCTGTTATAAGAGACCGATTCGTAGAGATTAAAGTAGATGGGTACACACGTTATGAAAAAGAAAAAATCATTTCAGACTACATCATACCTAAAGTTGAGGAGTCTTATGCTGCAAGTGGTGTATCTATCTCCATGGATGATAAAGCGATGGAGTATCTGTTAAAAACGTATGCCTCAACATTTGGAGTTAGAGATGCTGAAATGGCTATACAGCGTATATGTTCAGGTAAACTTGTGGATCAGACGGGTGAGGAAAATTGGATGAAGATTGCCATTAGCATAGATGATGTTCGTAAATATCTTGGAGAAGAACCTATTCCAAGAGGCAATTTCCCGAGTGAAGCCGTTTCCGGAGTTTCAAAGGCTTTGGCAGTAAGTGATAATAAAGGCAGTACGTTTGCAATTGAGACAAGACTTCTTGAAGGTGAAGAGACTCTTGAAATAACAGGATTGCCTAAGGAGATGGCGGTAGATTCCGTAAGGGTAGCAGTAACTTGTATTAAGAAAATGTATCCAAATGTTCTTGATAAGAAACATATACATGTACATTTTGGCGAAGGTTCTGTACAGAAGGATGGACCTTCTGCAGGAGTTGCATTATTTATGAGTATTCTATCTGCTGCATTAAATAGGCCCATTATAAAAGAAAAACCCTATGATATTTCATATACAGGTGAATTAAGTTTAAACGGCGGAATATTTGCTGTAGGAAGCATATTTCAAAAGATTCAGGCTGCTTGTGATTCAGGGTGCAGCAAAGTGTATATACCAGAACAGAATTATGAGAGATTGGACAAGGATAAAATTAGGAAATATAACTGTGAAGTGGTTCCGGTTGCAAATATTTCAGAAATAGTTGAAGATATATATCCTGAACTTAAAGAAGAATAACGAAACAATATAATTATAAGATAGGAGGAAACTATGATTATCATTGAGAAAAATACAGAAAAAATATTGGAAACCCAGCCATATGAAATGTTTTTGAGAAAGTTTGAAGCACTTCAGATTGGCACAAGTAGTTCACTTCATATGCAGATTGAGCCTACGAACAAAGAGTGCTTAGAGGAATTCAAATGTGGATTTACAGTTGACCCATGTTATGCCAAGAGATATATGCTTGATTTTCAGTACAACAGCATCTCTGAGGAAAATGACAGATATAGTCTGGTACACTGCCTGGCATTTGAATTTAAGACTGAGTTCAGAGACATGATGTATGACACTATAAGCGCAATACAGAAACGTCATTACTATCTTTCATCATTGATTGAGGAATATAACATTAACTGTACAATTGATGGTGATTTGGCAATGATAAAGTGGTATACCAATTGCTTAAAATCGGATATTAAAGAGGTCTCATTAACTTTGCTCGGAGCGGATATAGCTTTATTTGCCAGAGGTTTTTAGCCATATTATGGAGGGTTTCGATGGGTAATAATTTTAGAATTTACAGGATAAAAAAATGGTGTAGCCATCGATGCAACAGGCTTAGAGTAATGATTATAATCGGACCGTCAGGGTCCGGAAAGACAACACTATTACATAGTATTCTGGCAGATTATAAAAGTGGAACATTACTCCACCCAGATGAACTTTTTAGTGTTGTATGTGAGCAGGTAAAGCATGCTAAGTTAGCGTTTCCTCCAAGGATAAAAGAATTGCTAATGGTTGATGACATGGATGAAATTTATAAGTCAGGTTTTGAATTTAAAATGGTGCTTTACCGGATAATAAAGAATTACAAGGGCCATCTGATATGTTGCTTTAACAGTTATGAATCTGCAGAAGAGTTTATCAATATGTTCAAAAAAAATAAAAAAATAGTAGTCTTAAATGCGGTAAAAATCCGTAGGGGTGTTATACGAAGCAGAGCTCGTCGATTAGAATTAGACGTAGATGATAATGAAATAGAAAGGCTTTTAAAGTGTGATGATATATATGATTTGAATTCAGAATTATATAAGTTACACCTTAAAAGGCAGCTTGAGAAAGGCAGAAAGGATGATGGAGATGAAGGAATCTAAATTTATAAGATATATGATAACAGGAGTTGTCTGTGCGTTCTTTTTAATGTGTGAGTTAACTCTCATCAAATATTGTAAGACCTCAATGTTTTTTATGAGAGGAGAGGTTATAAAACTGAGTTTAATTGCGGGCATTATATTAATCCCTTTTGAAAAAATCGGATACAGCTTATATTGTGAAAGGATACTTGTATTCAGGAAAGACTTTGGCATATTCGGACGTAAAATAGCTCTGGCAATGTCTGTATTAATTGGTTCTCTTATTATTATCGGAAAAGAAGTAAATGACCCCGATATTTATTGTATACTTATTCCAATACTTACCATCTGCTGGATAATTGCGATGGTTGTGTGCGATGTGTCAGAGGAGGAAAAACCAATTTATTTGTTTGTCGTAGCTGCTATTCAGTATTTTGCAGTTGAATATCTTGGAATAGGAGTATTTGCTATCCTTCTTATGCTTATGCAGACAATTAGTTTATTTACGAGACAAAATAAAAATGCAGATGAAATCTTACTGATGGTTTTCACTTTTATCGGAGCATTATATCTGAAAGTAAAAGATTTTCATTACATAGAAGTAACTGATAACAATATTCTTATAGGAACATCAACTATAGGTTTAATGTCCAGACATACATGGAGTATAATAATATATATACTGTTGGCGTTATCTATTGTTTTACTGTCTATTTTAAGTTATATAACATTCAGAAAAAATGAAAAATATATCAGAGCGCAGATTGTATTTACAGCAGGAATAGGGTTTATATTAATGGTTTTATATGATATTTTTATAAATACAAGAGGATATATATTTGACTACACCACGGATAATGTTATGATACGAAATGGAGTTATTTCCTGTATGTTGGCAAGGGGAATGATGATGCTTTTTGCATTTATAGTCCTCAGGATTCAATATAATTCAGAACCTGAACTTTCAGAAATAGTTATATATGATGAGATTGATTTAGCCACTCAGATATATGATGAAAAAGCAGAGTTATTAAAGAAAGAGTACACTAACCGCATCAGATTGTATAGAAAGAGTGTAGAAAATATCCTGAAAGAAAAAGAAAAAACGGAGGAGGAGAAAGAGTAGATGATATATTTTATCTCAGATACACATTTTGGACATAGGAATATTGTCAGATACAGGCCGTTTAATGACATTGAGGAGATGGACAACACTCTTATTAATAATTGGAATTCCACAGTCCATGAAAATGATGAAGTATACATACTTGGAGATTTCATATATAAGTCTGATAAGCATTGTTCCTACTATTTGAGACAACTTGCCGGGAAAAAACATTTGATTGTAGGTAACCACGACAGCAAATGGATGGCATGTGGCGGTAATTTAAGTGATTATTTTGTTAGTATAGATAGTTTGAAAGAAATACAGGATGATAAAGGGCGGCATTTAACATTATGCCACTACCCGTTAATGGAGTGGAGAGGTTCAGTCTATGCAGTTCATGATAAAGACAAAGGAAATAACTTCCTTATACATGGACACCTCCACCATCAAAAAAATATTTCGTATGAGTTTATTAAGAATAACATTCCATGTGCTTTAAATGCTGGTGTAGAGATTAATGGGTACAAGCCCGTGGCATTTGAAGATTTATTTACGAACAATAGTATTCATTATGAAAGAGAAGTTGCGTGCTCAAAATAAATACAAATTTCACCTCCCTCCGGAAACAGAGTATGAACATGTTTCCGGAGGGGTTATTTTTATGAAAAATACATTTTGAGGTTACATCAATTAATTAATATGATTTAATAATGTCCTCAACATAACCTAAATCCAATCCGCAGAAGTCGGAAATCTGCTCCGGAGTTTTACCGGAATTATACATTGACAATACAAATTCAGCTCTGCCTGTAGCTTCACCTTTATCATAGCCATCTTCATACGCTATCTGCTTTATCGCCTTTTCGTGTTCTTCCGCATCAAATTCAAATAAACTCATTGACCTGACCTCATT
>MNRZ01000068.1 GCA_001916215.1 Clostridium sp. CAG:307_30_263 | reverse complement strand
CCTATAATGATGTATCTAAAAAATATCTATCATATTATAATCAAGATAATATGCAAAAAGATATTTCTTATGATACAAGAAAATTATTTGCTAAAGAATTTATCCTTAATAACATTGATTATTATAAGCAAATACTAGATTTTATTAAATACGTTATAGCCAATAAAATTAAAACAGGCTGCCAAACGTCTATCTTAAGAAATAAAAAAAATCCATATATAATGAAATATAGGGATTTTTTTACTAAAGAAGTAATTAAAGCTTATGAGTTTTATAATATAGATTAGTAATAAATTTATTAAAATACCTTATTATCACTTATTAGTGACTCATCTATACAAATAAAAAAATAATGATATAATAGTTATGAAAGTTTATTTTAAATAATAATTTAGGAGGCAAGAAGAAATGACTTATGAATTAACAGAAAAAGAAGCAGAATTAACAAGAATGTTATTAATTGAGGAATTAGATCAAGTAAATCAATTAATTGAAGAATCAAATGAAAATGATAAAAAAGAATTAACAAAGCAAGCTGAAATGATGCAAGCAATTATTGATAAGCTATCAAAGTAAATTATTAAATGCATTTTCTAACAAAAGGAGATGTTTTTTTTAAGATTAAGAAGAAACATTTATTTTTCATCCTATTAGTTAAAAAAGAGAAATAAAGGCTAAGGTGTATTTCTTTATAACAGCGTTAATTCAGGTTGATGTTTTAGAATAAATCATTATAGGGTTATAAATTAACAAGACCTCGAAATAGGGATAGAGGCAAGTATCGAAGATATGTTTGAAGCCGAAAGTTCGGTCATTTAATTGCAGGTGAATTTCTAATAAGTTGTAAGGAAATAATGATTATATTTGCTAAATATGCTAAAATATAACTATTAAATATACGAAACGTTTTATCTTTGGAAGCAGGTGATATATGTGGATAAAAAATATCTAAATAAAATAGCTGATTTGATATATGAATGGGTTAGAATGGAACAAGATAATAGAGAAGATGACCCTAATTTTAGAGGAAATACATCAAAAGAATTAACTCAATTTATTCAATATGTTTTATCAAGCAAGAAAAGAAAATTAAAAGAATGTCTTTATCAAGGTAAAATTTATAGATATTTACATCCTATAAAATATTATTATCCAACTCCAGATGTTAAAATAAGTGATTTATATTATTCTTGGACAAAAAAATCTGATTTTCACGAAGTCGCTAAATTTGAGGAAAAATCCTATGATGGTGTAACCATAATTGAAGGAGATACTGAAACTGAATTTGGAATTGATGTTGTAGCCTTTGATAAGTATTATCACAAAAAGACAAGAAAAAGAATACTTTGGGGTGCAATTCCCAATGAAAATGAAATAATTTTCACCATGAGTGAAAGATATATAAAAAATATATATAAATGTAACGCTTATGAGCAATGTGATGAATGTGGTAAAATATTTGCAGTAAAGCATACAATAATTTCTACTGGAGATGATATTTATAAATGTCCATATTGTAGTTATGAAATGAAGCATAATAAAGATTCATATTTGGGTTATCATTTTCAAGCTGAATGTAAAAAAATAGAAGATGCACATCTAAATAAATATGATGAGCTCATTTTAAAATTATAAGAAAGGAACTTTTTTAGTTATGTACATTGATAAATTTAAAAATAAAGGTTAAGCAAATTCTAGGAATATTAAATGAAGGACAACCTAAATGCAGTCTTAAAACTTTGCAAATTAAAAAGAATAAATTAGACTTAGATATTCAAAATACTTTTGAAAAATAAATGATAGGTGAAATATCAAAAACTGAATATGATGAGTTTATGTTAAAATTAAAGGATGAAAATACTCAAATTGAGTTTTAAATAAATCAATATAAAATTAATAAGATTCGCATGAAGCCTCTTTATAAAAATTTAAGAGCATTTATTGAAAAAAATAAAGAAATGTAAATATCATTATAATGAAGAAGATTTGAGTGTTTTCAAATAAGCAATTGAAAGAATTGAAGTGAAAAGAATTTCTCGTAAGGAAAAACATATTAAAGTTAAATATAAGGTACAATGACTTAATTGCAATTTGAGCAATTAGGCTTTTTTGCTTTGTCGAAATATGTTAAAATATATTATAAATGAAGTACAAATAAAAATAAGAAAGAAGTGAATATTTATGAGAAATAATTCCAGAGTAAAGTTAGTTTTAGGAAATGGTTTTGATTTGTTTTGTGGTTTAAAAACGAAATATATAGATTTTTTTAAAAGTGAAAAGAGGAAATATGATGAAATAAAAAAATGGAGAAATTTTTTTATAGGCAAAGAAGGAAATTTAGATGTATATATTAAAAGAAGTTCTTTCAATTGGGAAAAATTATGGGAACAATTACCAAATGAATCTGAATGTAATATTTGGGATATATATTTTGCGCTTGAGATAGGCGAAAATGATTATAAATGGTGTGATATAGAAGCAGAAATGCTAAAAACTTTCATAAATCATGAAAAAAAATTTAATTGGGATACGGTTTTTAGTATAGTATGTAATAGGAATTATGATGATGAATTAGATCATGAAATCTTAATGGCTGCGTATATAATTCATAAAGCCCCTCTGATTTTAACATGGGCTGATTTTTACGTTTTTTTATTACAGGAACTTAATAAATTTGAAAAGAATTTTGGAGAATATGTTAGAAATGAATATGAAACTAATTATGAAGATAAGGTATTACCGAATGCAAAAAAAATTATAGATTTTTTTGAAAATAAAGGCTTGGGAAAAATTGTATCAACTGAAACCTTTAATTATACAGATAATAATATAAAAAGTGAATCTAATGGGATATCAATTTTTGATACAATTCATCATATAAATGGTAATTATAATAATCCTATATTTGGTATTGATTCTAGCAAAATTAAGGTTGAATCACCAATTGTTTTCTTTACTAAAGTTGCACGTAGAATGCAGGGATTAACTCAAATAAATAATGATTCTTTTTTAACATTTGGTTTTGATTTTGATACTTTAATTATATTTGGTCATTCGTTAAATGAACATGATTATAGTTATTTTTTTCCAATTTTTGATTATTTAGATATGACGAATATTACTAAAAATACAGCTTTAGTTTTTGCGTATTATATATATGACGAAGAAAAAAGGAATATTATTTTATTAGATTTGACATCAAGAATAATTCGAATTATTGATGCATATGAATCTTATGCTGGTGTAAAAAAAGCACATAGGTTAATTGATTCACTTACGGCTCAAGGAAGAATAATTCTAAAAGAGATACCAAATAGTTAAAATTATTAATACTGCCAATGGTCACAGGATGCGGTAAGACATTATTCGCTGTTTTTGATGTGTTACAATTTGAACCCAAAAGAGTACTCTACATTGTTCATAATGAAAATATTTTAAAGTCGGCAAAAGCTTCATTTGAAAGAGTGATTAAAACTAAAAAATGCGTTTTTTTTAGTGGTGGAAAAAAGAAATTAACGAAGATTTTCTATTTTCAACTGTACAGACAATGAGTAAAGATAATAATCTTTCTTTATTTCATGATGATTCTTTTGATTATATGTTTTGTATTGATGATTATTGTTTATTTTATTGCTAAGTTTTCAGCTTTTTACTCACTTTTAGCATTAGTTATTCCATTTTATATCTATTATGATATGAAATCATCTTTTGGCGTTGAAAAAACATATGTAATAAATTATTTAGATGATATTTATTATGAAATGAAAAATGAGAAAAATAATAAACAATCTACATTGCAAATTTTAAGATGGTTATCTCTTATTTTGATTTTTGTTCCTTGTCTTATTGTTACTTTTAAAACAATTCCTAATGAATTTAATGAACATAGTGCTGTTTTGATGTATATTATAGTAACATTTATTTCAGTTATGATTGGATTAATTTGTTATTTTGCATTTATACCTAAAAAATTTAAAAAGAGAATTTATCAAAATGAAATTAAAAGTTATTTTGCATCATTAATATATTTAATCTTAATTGCTATTACAAATGTATTTTCTACTACAATATTTGCTATAAATCATGCTTATTGGTATACAACAATTTCTTCAATTTTGGCCTTGATTATAAGTGCAATTGAATTTGCAATTAATTCAAAAAAACATAATGAATATAAATTAATGTATGAAGAATATAATCATGAAGAACGTCAATTATTTCCAGATGACTATAAATTCTAGTAACTAAAATAGTTACTTTGTTTGAAATTGGTAACTAAAATAGTTACTTTTCCTTTTATTAGAAAATTTTATGCTAATATTGCGTTGTAAATTGATTTACAACAAAAATCTAATAGAAGGAGAACGATAATTATGAAGATTAAGGATAACATTGAAGAAAAAAATCTTATTTTATTTAAAGAAGGAAAGAATAAAACAGATTTAAAAGACAGATTAAACCTTCACTATTTAAAATATTTAAATACAACTTATACTGTTGGAAAATATGATAGTATTCATTTTTCTTCTCCAGTAAATGCAAAAATAGATTATTTAGCATTATATTCACAACCTTCTGAATACAATAAAACATCAAATACTGCAGTTTGCTTTTTTGAAGATGATATTAAATTTGATGGGAAAAATGGATTGTGGAATGCTATCTATTATAATGATTCAAAGCTTATCGAACAATATAGAGAGCGATTTAAAAATGTTAAATATTTTATTTCACCTGACTATAGTCAAATTGGAGATGCTCCATTTTGGCTTAATTTATTTAATTTACAACGTTCTAGAATAGTTTCTTTGTTTCTAGTACAAGAATTTAACAAACTTGTATATCCATTAATTACATATTCAAATGAAAATTCATTTGAATATATGCTAGATGGACTTGAAGAATGCAATGTTGTTGTATTCTCTTTAAAAGGAGCATTAAAAACTAACGAACAGCTTGATATGTTAAAAAAAGCTATATCAATAACAATAAATAAATTAACAAAGCTAACAAGTATTATTGTTTATAGTGTATCATTATATGATGAAAAAGTTCGTGATTTATTTTCAAGTGCTATTAATAAAGGTATTGAAATTATAATTCCAAATAATATTTTAATGGAAAGAAATAAGGTATTAGGAGGGTTTTATAATGGGAAGAATTAAAAAAATAGGTGGTGTTTCAGGTACGAGTGGTTCACCACAACTTTCAATTTTTAATTCTGAACATGATGCTAAAGTTAAAGAGCTTGAATCAAAACTATCTTTTAATTCTAATGAATTAAGTTACGCTGAAAGTAAAATTAAAATTGAAACTTATTTGTTAAATAAAAACCATCCTGTAGGTGGTTCTAAGGCAAAATTTTTTATTGATTATTTGGGATATTCAAAAGATAATCCAAAACAATTTTTTAATGCTATTTATTTGGCAATTGATGGCAAAATACCTATAAAAGAACGTGATACTGCACATGGACATGTTTTGGAATTTCATGAGAAAATAAGATCTATTTCTGGTAAATATTACGAAGTTAATATTGCTGTTTCTATACAAAAAGATCACGGGAAATTGACTTATAGAATTATAACTGCTTATCCTGATAAGAAAGGGGAAAAATAATATGAAATTGTATGATAAAGTTATTTTGACAGAAGAATTTGATGATTATAAGGCTGGAACTGAAGGAATTGTTGTTGAGTTATATGATGATTTAGCATATCTTGAAATGATTGACTCAGACGGTAATACTTTAGGTGTCATATATGATGTTCCTTTATCTATTCTAGAATTTCAAAGTAATTAAATAAAAATATAATAAAACTCTTAAATTTAAATGCATATTAAAGTGAAAATATTTAAGAGTTTTATTTATGATTGAGTTTTAATATCATATAAGCTTATTCTTTATATGTTTTGCATACGAACGAATGTCATAGGGCGACTAGTCAATCATATCAAAGGATTATGAATTATTTTAAGCCAAAATTTATGTTGGGTTTAACGGCTACACCCGATAGATGTGATGGTGAAAATGTTTATAAACTTTTTGATTATAATATAGCATCTGATATAAGAATGGAAGAAACTTTAAATTATGATAATTATTTTAAATCTAATAGGATTTTTCATTGGCAATCACCAAATGGGACGATACAAGATAGTAAGGAAGGTATTATTTTTACTAAGGGAACGAAACCACTGCATCTTTTTGTTAGAAAAGATAAAAAAGAAAATATGTATTTTATATATGTTGGTAAAGTAAGACCTATTTATTATGATGGAAATAAACCTATAACAATAGATTTTGAATTAGAGTATGAGCTTCCAAAAACAATTTTTGAAGAAATGCAAAAAGTAAAGAAAATATAAAAAGATTGAATTGATGTTAAGATATAAATGTATGCTTTATCAATGTATGAAGAATACCTATTAGTTATATTAAAAGGCGTAAGACCATGTGATGTAAGGCTTCATCCTACTAATAAAAGAGGGAAAATTGCACTAATAAAAAGTAAAACAAATCGTATTTATGGATATGTTGATTTTATATCAATAGATCAAATATCTTATGAAGATTATGTGTATTGGCATGTTGGGGAAAATTTCACATATGAAGATGCTGAATATGAAATTGAATCTAACAATTATTTAGGTCAAAATAAATTTAAAAGAGCATATATGTATAATTTTAAAAATCCAGTGTTATTTGATATTCCTAAGAAAATAACAATATTAAATAAAACAGGTTCTTGGATTGAATTTGATGAAAAAGAAATTCAAGAAGGATATAAGAAGCAATCATTGTTTTAATTGACATCTCTTTTTTAAGAGGTGTTTTTTACTTTTTAGACTTTATATGGTACAATTTTAGATGGAAGTTGGTGATTACATGCCAAAATTTAATGATGATATAATTGGGAAAAAAGTTATGCAACATTGTGGAATGAACGCTACATGTATTGCTTATAGGGGGAATAAGGATATTGATATTAAATTTGAAGATGGTACAGTTGTTTATCATAAAACAAAAATTCATTTTATAAATGGTGGCATTGCTAATCCAAATATAAACATTGCGGCAATAAATGGCAAAAAATATTCTATTGTTAAGCGTGATGAGGTGTTAAATAAATCTATTATTATGAAAAATGGTCAAGCTGCTACCTGTATTAATTATAATAATGCAAAGGATATTGATGTTAAATTTGAAGATGGTACAATTGTTTATCATAAAACAAAAAATTGTTTTATTAATGGTAGTATAAGTAATCCTAATTTTAATCCTTCAAGTTGTATTGGCGTTACTGTTATGCAAAAATGTGGAATGAAAGCTACTTGTATACTATATCGAAATAGTAAAGATATAGATATACAATTTGAAGATGGAATTATTATTAAGCATCGATCTAAAACTGCTTTTTTAGAAGGTAGTATTCAAAATCCAAATTTAGCTTTAAAAGGTCAAAGATTAAAAGATAAAGCATCTTGTTTAAATCAAAGATTCAAACAAAAATGTGGTATGGAAGCAGTATGTATTAAATATAACAATTGTAAAGATATAGATATACAATTTGAAGATGGAGCTATTGTTTTTCATAGAAGTAAAACTGATTTTGTACGTGGTCTTATTAATAATCCTAATTTACCTGTTAAGATATCATTAGAAAAAATGAATAAAATAATAGAAAAACGTATAGAAAAATCCTCATGCCTTGGCGAAACAATTATGCAAAAATGTGGCATGAGTGCTACCTGTATTGCTTATAGGAACTCGAGTGATTTAGATGTTCAATTTGAAGATGGAGTAATTGTTTATAAAAGGCGGAAAATTTCATTTAAAAGAGGCAAAATTAATAATCCAAGTTTTAATAATAAATCTTGTTTAGGAATTACTATTGAACAAAAATGTGGCATGAAAGCCACCTGTATTGCTTATCGTAAAGCTAAAGATATAGATATACAATTTGAAGATGGAACAATTGTAGAACATAGAATTAGGTATGAGTTTCTTAATGGTAGAGTTGGTAATCCTAATATTAATCATAATGCTCGAAATGCTATTGTATATTCTAACCAAGTTAAAAATAAAGTTTTAAATAAGAGTGTAGTAATGAATAATGGTCAACAAGCCACCTGTATTGCTTATCGTAATGCAAGAGATATAGACATTCAATTTGAAGATGGAACTATTGTTGAACATAAAAATAAAGCTGAATTTATAAGAGGTGAAATAGGTAATCCAAATTTTACTGCTTTATCGTTACCTCAAAGAATAATTTTTGAATGTTTAAAGCATTATTTTAATGATGTAAAAATATGCTTTAGGCCTGATTGGTTAAAAAATACTAAAACAAATTTTAATTTAGAAATAGATATATGGATACCATCAAAAAAATTTGGTATTGAATATGATGGTTATCCCTGGCATGAAAGTGAGACTGAATTATCTAAATTGAAATATAATTTAGTATGTCATAGTAATGAAATTGTAAAATTATATTCTTTTATTGAAGCTGGATGTAAAATTCATGAATCATCAAAGCATATTAATTTTTTGATGAAATGTAATTCTCATAGTAATAAAATTGAATACTACAAAGAATTAGAATATTATATTAATGAATTATTAAATATGTTAGGAATAAATGATAATATAATTTTATCAAATGATTTTTTAAATGATATTAAAAAGAAAAGTTTAAACTATATTTTAGGTGAGACCAAATTAATGAATTGTGGTATGAAGGCTACATGTATTGTTTATAGGGATTCTAATGATATAGATGTTCAATTTGAAGATGGAACAATTGTACAGCATAAATCTAAAAATTCTTTTGATACATGTTCTATTCGTAATCCAAATTATTCTAAATCAAGTTGTAAAGGAACTGTAAAAATGCAACATTGTGGAATGAATGCCACATGTATTGCATATAGAAGAGCTAATGATATAGATGTTCAATTTGAAGATGGATTAATCCTTTATCATAGAGGTAAAGGTGAATTTTTAGATGGTCGAATTAGAAATAGAAATCTAAAAGTTAAAAAATTAAATTTAGAGAAAAATTCTTGTTTAGGTGAAACAAGATTAATGAATTGTGGAATGAAAGCAACTTGCATTGCATATCGAGGAACTAATGATATAGATGTAAAATTCTAGGATAATACAGTAGTTTATCATAGACGAAAATCTCATTTTTATGATGGTGGAATAAAAAATCCTAATTATAAGGTTAAAAAAATATAATGATAAATTTATTTATATTTATAAATGAAATGAAAATTAATATATAATATTATATAATTGATTGAAAAGAAGTTTAGATTATATTTATGTGTAGTAATTATTATAATAAATTAAAGGCGTTTTAAAGCTTCCATCTATACAATATTGAGAGTGTGTTATCTCTCAATTAAATTTTAATTGAAGATGGCTCAAATAAAGAATACGAGTGACTCAAAAAGAAAATATTGATGGTTCTAAAATGTGGTAATATTTAGACATGTTGATTTTGTATCAATAGATCAAATATCTTATGAAGATTATGTGTATTGGCATGTTGGAGAAAATTTTACATATGAAGATGCTGAAGATGAAATTGAATCTAATAATTATTTGGGTCAAAAGAAATTTAAAAGAGCATATATGTATAATTTTAAAAATCCAGTTATATTTGATATCCCTAAAAAATAACAATATTAAATAAAACAGGTTCTTGGACTGAATTTGATGAAAAAAACAGGTTCTTGGATTGAATTTGATGAAAAAGAAATTCAAGAAGGATATAAGAACACATATTAAGATTTAAAACTAATTACAAAATTTATTTAATAAGCTAAAATGTCATTTAACTAAATGAATATATATAAATAATCAATTATTTTATAAAACTGATTAGAAAAAAGTGCATTTTTTATCGAAAAGTGGCTTGAAAAAGGTGTAAATTGTTTATCAAAGTGGCTATAAAAAGGTGTAATATACTATTGAAAGTGACTGTAAAAAAAGTGTATACTTAAATTGGTGATAGATATGTTTAAACGAAAAATAATGAATGAAATTAAAAAATGGGAAAATTCTTTAAAAATAAAAAAACGTGCACTTATATTGCGAGGTCTAAGACAAATTGGCAAAACAACAGTTGTTAAAGAGTATTGTCAAAGTAAATATGAAAATGTTGTATATATAAATTTTATGGACTTAGAATCAATAAAAAATATCTTTGATAAAGATTTAATTGTTGATGATATCATAAGAGATTTGTCAGCTGCTCTTCCAGGTAATAAATTTATTCCTAATAAAACAGTTATTATTTTTGATGAAATTCAAGAATGTGTAAATGCTCGAGCTTCTATAAAGCCATTTATGTTAGATGGTAGATTTGATATTATTTGTACTGGATCATTAATTGGACTAAGAGGTTATAATAAGAAAAAAGGAAAAGGAATTCCAACTGGTTTTGAATATCCTATTCAAATGTATTCTATGGATTTTGAAGAATACCTATGGGCTCGTGGTATTGATGCTAAATTAATAGATTATATAAAGGATTGCTATAAAAAGAAAGAAAAGGTTAGTGAAACTGTTAATAATTCTTTTATGAAATATTATAAAGAATATTTATGTGTTGGTGGTCTTCCTGATGCAGTTAATACCTTCTTGTTAACAAAGGATTTGAATCAAGTATATGATATTCAAATAGGAATTTTGGAAAACTACAAGGATGATTTTGCAAAGCACCTTGATGAAGAGGAAGAAAAATATGTAGATAAGAATGAGCTTACCAAAATTATGAAGGTTTATAATTCTATCCCTTCTCAACTTGCAAAAGAAAATAAAAAATTTCAATATAGTAAAATTGATAAGAAGGCTAAAGGAAGGGAGTATAGATTTGCAATAACTTGGCTTGAAGAATTTGGACTTGCAAAATTATGTTATAATTTAAACAATATTGAATTACCATTAGAAGGTAATAAAAATGAGGAATGCTTTAAATTATATATTACAGATACAGGCTTATTTATGGCTATGCTAGGAAATGATACATATAATGAAATACTTAATAAAGATATGGGAATATATAAAGGGGCAATCTATGAAAATATAATTGCTGAATCATTTATAAAAAATGGTAAAAATTTGTATTATTTTAGTAAACCTTCTGGGCTTGAAATAGATTTTATAACCAAAATAAAAAATGAAATTGTTGCTGTTGAGGTAAAATCTACAAATGGTAATACTAAATCATTAAATGAATTATTAAAAAATGATAAATATAATGTTAGTAATGCTATAAAGCTTATTAATGGTAATATAGGTCAAAATAATAATATTTATACTATTCCTTTATATATGTCATTTTTAATTGGAGGTCAAGAATGAATTATTATTATTGTTAAGTAAAGAATATATTTCTAAGGATGATTTTTTAAATGAAATCAATATTAAAAAATATCATTTTGAATTGGGTGGTTTAGATGACCAATCATGGCTTATAAATGATGTAAATGATGTATGCGATGTTGTAATCAATTTATTGTTAAAAGATTCAAATGGTAATATTCAAGAAGATGAAATTGATTATCATTTGTATGATGGAAGTGATGCTCCATATAAAGGATTTTTATACACAATCGAATACAAGAAATCAAACATTATTGAAAAACTTCTTAGCCAATTAGTAAATGATACTCGCAAATTATATGTTGAATATAATGCAAGTGGTAAGTTTGAGCAAGTGAAAAGAAATTAATATTTAATTATTGATAATTAAAGAAATAGATGAGAGTAAATGAATATAAAAAAAACAGAAGAATTAATTGAAGAAAATAAGAAACTTGAATTAAATGATGACTGTGCACAAGAAAGAATTTGGCAAGAAATGTATGATATACTTTCTGTTAACCTTAATGAAACAATGTAATATCTTGATGGTATTTCTAAAGAAGATATTAGTTACGTTTGTTCTATATTTGATGATTTGAGTGAACATTTTCAATCAAAGGAATTAATCGAATGTATGGAGAAAAATGCTAAACGTACAGGTTTTGATTGCTCTGTAGATATAGAATGTGCAATAGAAATGTTAAAAAAAAATTAAAATATTCCAAAAACTCTTAAAAGATAGTCCAAAAATATTCCAAAATTGATAAAATAATAGTCAAAAAATATTCCGAAAATATTAAAATAGCTATCCAAAAATATTCCTTTTTTAAAAAAATATGATATAATCATATTGTACTAAAGGATGCGATTGAAATGATTAAACGAAAAATGTATAAGTATTTAATTAACTGGAAACAAAAAAAAGATAAATCTGCTTTAATTATTAAAGGTGCTAGACAGGTAGGGAAGAGCTACTTAGTAAGAGAGTTTGGTAGAAATGAGTATGAAAGCTATATTGAAATTAATTTTTTAAAGAATCCTTTATATAAGAACATTTTTAAAGGTGATTTATCAGCTGAAGAAATTTTTAAAAGGTTGAGTGCATATATTCCTAATTTAAAAATAATTCCTTTTAAGACACTTTTATTTTTAGATGAAATTCAGGTTTGTGCTGAAGCTAGAACTGCTGTTAAATTTTTGGTAGAAGATGGTAGTGTTGATGTAATTTCTTCAGGATCACTTTTAGGTTTATCTTATCTTGAAGATGATGATAAAAATGTAACTGAACCAACATCATTACCTGTTGGATACGAAGAACAAATAACAATGTATTCACTTGATTTTGAAGAATTTTTATGGGCAAAAGGATATAATGATGATGCAATAGCATATTTAAAAGATTTTTATATTAGTAATAAAGAAGTTCCTAAAGAATTAAATGATAAATATTTAGAATTATTTAGAGAATTTATGATTGTTGGAGGAATGCCAGAGGTTGTTCAAACTTTTATTGATACAAATAATTTTCAAGAGGCTTCAAAAATACAAGGAAAGATTTTGGCTGATTATCAAGATGATATTTCTAAGCATGCTAAAGGTCAAGAAAAAATTAAAGTAAGGCAATGTTATGATTCAATTCCAAAGCAGCTTGCTAAAGAATACAAGAAGTTTCAATATAGTGTAGTTGAAAAAGGTAAAACAAGTAAAAAATATGGTGGAAGTATAAAGTGGTTATGTGATTCAAGCCTAGTTAATAAATGTTCAAATGTTAATGAAGCATATATTCCATTGCTTGCTTATGAAATGGATGATCAATTTAAATTATATTTAAATGATACAGGGTTGCTATTATATTTATATGGACCTGAAACAAAGCTTGCTATTTTAAATAATACTTTAAAAGGCAATGCTAAAGGTGGAATTTATGAAAATATTATTTCCGAGTCACTTTTGAAAAGAGGATATAAGCTTTATTATTATAAAACTCAAAATTCTTCTATGGAAATTGAATTTGTGATTGAAAAGAATGGTGAAGTAATTCCAATTGAAGTAAAGGCAGGAAATGATTCAACGCCATCTTTAAATAGTTTTATTAATAAGTATCATCCTAAGGTATCATATAAGTTTGTAAATGGTAATGTTGGTTTTCTAGATGGTAAAAAAACACTACCTCATTATATGGTAATGTTTATATAGATGAAATTTATTTAATTAAAGGTGATAAGATGAAACATTATGAGGTTGTCTGTGCATTAATTGAAGACGAAAAAGGTAGAATATTTTGCTGTAAAAGAGGTCCAGGAAGAGCTTTAGAAGGAAAATGGGAATTTCCTGGTGGTAAGGTAGAAAAAGAAGAAACACATGAAAATACAATTATCAGAGAAATAAAAGAGGAATTAAAATCAGAGATTTTACCAATTAAGTATATTGGTTTATCTACGTATGAATATCATCATATTGAACCATTTGCTGATTTTGGAATTACCTTATATGCTTACAAATGCAAATTAATTGCTGGTAATCTTACCTTAACAGAACATACTGATTATAAATGGTCTTCAAAAAAAGAAATGCAAGAATTAGATTTTGCAGAGGCAGATAAGCCATTTATTAACTTGATATAAAATACAAGAGAAAAAAATAAAAAAACATCAAGTAATTATGATGCAATAAACTAAATGTTTACTAATTTGTATTATTTATATTTTGATGAGTAGATAAATAAAAAAATAGCATTTTAAGTGCTATTTTAGTTCTTTGTAATCAATTCGTAGGCTTTAACATCAAGCATCCTTTTTACTTTTTCATATAACTCTTCGGGAGAAGTTTTTCTTTCCTTAGACCAATATACGATAATGGATGTCACAAGTCCATATTTAATTTCGATAAAGTATGGATCTATATTTGGCTTAGAATATCTAATCATACAATTTTTAATAATATCGAGATTGTTTTCAACAATAATAGTCAAAAGGTCACGATGTAAATACCAATAACGGAAGAAGAAAAGAAGCTTATCATTTTCTTCTTTTTTTAATTCTTGATATTCATTAAAATACCATTTGAAAATAACATCTAAAACATCAATAATATTTCGGTAATTACGATAAAAGGTAGCTCGTGAAATATTACATTCATTTTGAAGATCAACAACCGTAATATCCTTTAAATCTTTTCTTTCAAGAAGTCTTCTTAATCCTTTATATATTGCTCTTTGCGAATCTTGGGCTCGTTTATTATTTGAAAATTCCATATATTCCTCCGCAAAACAAAAACATTTAGTAAATATATTATAAATAAAGCGCTTACATTTTGCAAATAGAAAATCGTTACAAGTTTAAAAAAAGTGTAACGAAATTTGAGTAAACTATGTCATATTTAGTAAAACACGTTTACAAGTAAAACTTACTTTGCTATAATCTTATCATTCTAATAAAGCGCTTACATCGGGCGTTTTATAAAAAAAAGAAGGAGAAAGAAAAAAGATGAAAAAGAAAATTGTTTCGAAAACATTAGCTATTTTATTAGCTGGTGGAGCCTTAGTAGGTATTACATCCTGTGACAAAATATCAGGAATTATTCCTACGGAGACTCCAAGTAATACGACTGGAGGTGTAGTTACGCCAACGCCAACGCCAAATCCTACACCAACGCCAACGCCAACCCCAGAGGTTCATGCTGCGATTGAATTAAATGGTGTTGAGTATAAGTCAATTAAAGAAGCACTTGCAGCAATTCCTACAAGTGGAGATACTGCCACTTATACAATTAGGCTTGAAAAGGGCACTTATAATGAAAATGGTTTAAGCTATAATGGCTCTGCTACTATTAAAATCGTTGGTGCAACTGATACAAAATATGGAGCAGATGTTATTATTAAAGGTCACGGAAGCGATATGGGTAAAATGCGTGGTCGTGAGCTTTTAGAAATTCAAGGAACAGGAAATATTATTCTTGAAAATATTACCTTGGAAAGCGATTGGTCACGTGCAGATCATAAAGGTGATGTGCAAGCTGAGGTTTTAGGTACAGATACTAAGGGTAATACAGTTGCATATAACTGTTCATTTAAATCACATCAAGACACCTTAAGAACAGCAGGCAAAGCTTGGTTTTATGGCTGCTATATCGAGGGTGATACTGATTTTATTTGGATGGAAGCTGCAGGCTCAGTGGCTCTTTATGAAAAGTGTGAAATTGTCTCTTTATATGATGAAAATGCTACAACTCATGCATCATATTTAACAGCTCCAAGAATGGCTGTTTCATCTAAGGTAGGTAAGGGCTTAGTTATTTATAATTCAACTGTAAAAGAAGCTAATAAGGAACAAGCAACATATCTTGCTCGTACTCCATGGTCTTCTGGATATTATAATCAGGTTGCATATATTAATACAACCTGTGAAGGAGTAGAGGCTAATCCTTGGTATAAAAATCAAATAGCTACCGAATATCCAAAAACTATTATTGGTTGGAAGATGGATAAGGCAACAGCTGATTCAATAGGCTATGAAGGAAATAATGATATTCTAGATGCTGATACTGTATCAAAGGAATATAGTGGAAGAAAGGCTATTTTAAATCGTATTTATAATACAGGAAAAGGAAAATATGAGAAGGATATTGCAAATAGCTGGGATATTGACGGATTAATCGCTGAAAATAATTTCTTAGTTGATGATGATTCATCATCCGATGTACTTTCAGGTGAAGTTATTGGTGAATCAACAATTTATGAATTTGATGGTTCTCAAGATCAATCAGCATTATGTTCAGGTTTTGCACGTGAAGGAGAAAAAAATCATTATCGTGGTGGTGAAGGCGCTACTATTACAATTCCTGTAAAGGGAAAATCTTATGTCGAGGTTTATGGCTATTATGCGGGAATTGCTGAGGTAAAGGCTGATACTCAAAATGAAGCGATATTATTCTTTAATAATGGTTCGACAAAGACTCAAGTTGAACAAGATTATGTTGTGTATGATGAAAATGCCAAGAATATTGTTATTACTGCTACATCTACAACTTATATTACAAGAGTAGTTGTAACTGAAGATTCGACAATTGCTCAAAAGGATGTTTCTGAAATTAAGGTTACAGGAAGCTCTACTAAATACACTGTAGGTGTGGCTTTACAACTTTCAGCTGCTGTTTCATCTGATGCTACAAATAAATCTATTAAATGGTCATCATCTAATGAAGAAATAGGTGTAGTTGATAAATACACAGGAAAAGTAGCATTTAAGAAGGCAGGAACAGTAACATTTACGGCAACGGCTTGTGATGGAAGTGGTGTCTCAGATTCAATTACATGTGAGGCAAAGGATTCAAACTGGACTGTTTCTGAATGGTATACAACTGATAAAGCCATTGATGCTGAGGATGGTGCACAAGGAATTGATAATTTCGATATTAATAATTCAGCATATAAAGATTTAAAAACATCTATTACTTATACTAATTTAGCTGGTGAATCATTTACAACATCTTGTGGTTTGAAGCTTAATAGTGCTGGATTACTTACAATTTCAACCACAAAAGCTGTTACCTTAACAGTAGTTACAGCTGATATTGGTAATTTAGCTGCGGCTCCAAAGGTTAATGATGGAACAAATGATGCGACTCTTGTTTCAACTACCACACAAGATAAACTAACTGTTTATGTTTACAGATTAGAAAATGCTGGCACATGGAATATTGCCCGTTCTAATACTTCTAAGGAAAATAATCCTATTATTTATGCTAAAGCCGAATGTGATAAGGATGTAATATCAGAAACAACTGGTTATAATTTTAAAGGTGCTACTTATTCAGGAACAAATGTAAAAAATTGTAATAGTAATGAAACAATCTTACTTGATGCGAATAAAACAACATATGAAAAGGTAACATTTGAAGGCTGTCCATCAAATGGCCAAAATAATTGGTTAAAATTTAATGCAGGTGCTACAATTTCTTTCAACGTTTCTAAAGCTTGTAAGTTAAATATATGCTTTTATAATGGTAAGAATAATGCAGTTGTTAAGCTTAATGATACTGAAATTTCAACATCAACTGATTCAACTGGTGCTGTGGACATGACAAAATATGAATATACTATTACAGGAGAAGGACTTGTTACAATTTCAGCATCTTCTAATGGTGGATATATTGGCTATTTTGAAGTTGTAATGGAAGGTTAATATATATCAGGTTGACTTTAAGGCTTCTGCAAATGAAACTGTAACAGTTGATCCATTTGATGCAAGCTATGAATATTGCTTATTCAATGGAGCCTCAAATGAAAGTCAAAATTATACTAATATATTTGAAGAAGAAACCGTAATTAGAATTGCTTTTAATAATTAATTAAAAATAAACCTATAGGAATGATATTATTTATTAAACCTATAGGTTTTTTGTTTTATTGTATTTAAAAAAATGCCGAAAAATGTTAAAATAAAAAAGGTAATATGTATGGAACATGTTTATTTAATTTTGAGAGGTTAATATGAAAAAGAAAATCATTTTACCATTTTTGGCAATTATTGCACTTTCGTCATGCAACGTTAATATAGAAAAAGTTATCACAAGTACAACACCAATATTATTAACAGATGATGTTAATCAAGATTTGGCTTATTTAAGAAATATTGCATCATCGTACAATAAGGATGAATCTTTATCGTTTTATAATTATTTTACAAATGCCCTAAATTTACCTATTTATAACGATAATACAATTTTATATAACAATAAGGTTTATAAAATAGAAGGACAAGATATATCTTTTAAAGAAGATTATTTAAAGTTGAACTATTCAAATGAAGAAGATGATATTTTAGCATTAAATACCAAAAATTATCAAATATCAGATATTGTATATATTAAAAATCTTGATACTGCATATGAAATTGTAGATGATAATATGGGCTTAGATATTGCTCTTGAAACTGAATTTTATGCAAGACCAATTGCTTATAAAGGTGTTATAAATGGAAAAGCATTAGGTCTTATACCAAACATAGATAATTCGCAAACATTTATAAATATCTTTAATTCCTTAAAAAATTATAATATTACTACGTTAATTTTAGATGGAGAAGCTTATTTATGTAATAATAGAATTAGTCTTAATAATCAAAGTGATTTTACGATTTTAGGAAATAATTCAACAATTTTAGTTAATGATTCTTACAATGATAGTACTTATGGTGAATTTTTCTTTAATATAACTGGTTGTACTAATATACTATTTTCAAAATTTAATATTACCTATGATATGAAAAGAAGTATTGATGGTATTAAAACGCAGCTTGGCGTTCATAGTAGTAAAAATATAGAAATTAAAGATTCAAATTATTTGATTCCTGATACTGTTTTAACTATTAATAATAAGGATAGAGAATTTACTAATATGGATTTATATAGTAATTGGGAAAATGTAATTATTAGTAATTGTTCGTTTACAAACCTTTGTGATAGTGAGGCTGGAGGATCATTATGGATTCGTGATTTTTGGCAAAAGGGTAGTAAAAATTGTAAGGTTTTAAATTCAAACTTTTATAAAATTGCTCATGATGAAATTCTTGCAGTGTTTTCGCCAGGTAAAATTGATAATGTTTTAATTAAAGGAAATAATTTTACTATTCCTGATGATGGTACATCATCGAGCGTTATGAATTTTACTCTTGGAACGGGAAATCAACATTCAAATATTAGCTTTGAGGATAATAAAATAGATGCATGTTCAACTGGTGGTTTGATTTGGTCAAAGGGACAAAACGTTGTAATAAAGAACAACGATATGAAAATTCATTTAAGTAGTAAAGGAACAGGTAATTTTAGAGCTATTGAAGCTCAAGCTACGTCAGATGGAAAAATTAATTATATTGAAGAATTTTCAGGAAATAGAATTTCGGTTGATTCATATCTTGATAGCTATAAATTTCAGGTTCATATCCTTCATAATGTTAAAAATGTTAAGAATAATGAGATAACTATAAATCTTGACTCAACTGATGTTATGCTTAATGTTAATAATATATCTAATAATAAAATTATAACCAATAAATATATAAATTATGTTTTATACAATGTAAGTGGTCAAATTAATGAAAACCAGATAACTATTAATTCATTAATTGGAACTATTTTTAGATATTATGGCCAAAATTTAAATGATAGTATTTTAATTACAAGGAATAATATAAAATATTTATATGAAGAAGGTGAATCCAGCTCTTGTTGGATTATGCTTAATGGCATGAGTATGATGGGCTATTCTATCGATTTTATTGAAAATGATTTTTTTGCGATGTCTTTAAATAGTCAAAGTAGAACATTGTTTTATGCTCCGGAAGATAATGAGGTACAAACATCGAAATTTATGGGTAATTGTACTACGGGACTCAATATTAAGAATAATTATCTGAAAAATTGTGAAATTCAATATGAATAGTTGATTAATTTTAAAAAAAATATTAGAACTATGTTATAAAATTGTTTTTTAAGGAAGTGAGTTCTATGCCTAAATATTTTTTTGCTATGTTTAATCTTGTTGCAATCATTTTGCTAGGATATGTTACGTGCTTAGCATCAAAGTCTAAAAATAAAGATAGAAATATTTTTTTAGTATTAATTAGTTTTTCAGCTTTAAGTAATTTTGTTTATTTTGCTTATCTTTTGTCAAATAATTTTTGGCTGATGAAAGTAAGTCAAACGGTTATCTTAATGCTTGAGGATGCTCTTTTATTGTCTTTACTTGCATTTACAAATAGCTATACGGGACATAAAAGAAATTCTGTTGTAAGTACGATTATTATATGGCTAGTTATTGCGGATGTTATTTCGTTATTTGTAAATATTTTTACAAATTATGCTCTAACATTCGAGGTTTTTGAAAAAAGTGGCTATAAATATTTATTGATTAATGCCAAATGGCCTTATGTTTTACACCAAATTTTGAGTTATGGTATGTTTTTTCTTACAATGCTACTGTTAATCTGTGAGAGTGTTGTACAGCCTGTTGTATATAAGATTAGGTATTCATCAATTTTGATATGTACATTTATAACTATTTTAGTAAATGGAATTGCCTATATTTTAAGATTTATAGTAGATCCATCTATATTTATGTATAGTATTATAGCTATAGTTATATATTTTTTAAGTTTTAAGTATACTCCAAGAGTTTTAATTGATAAAATTCAGGGTATTATTATTGAAGATATGAACGATGTTCTTATAATTTTTGATAATTGTGGGGAATTGCTATATACTAACAAAAAAGGGAAGGAATTAGCTCATCTTAATAAATCCAATGTTTCTTTAAATGATATTGAAAAATATTGTCAGGACCATATTGATCGTTTTAATAATAGTCTTTTAACTATTACTTATAATGACCAAATATTATATTTTGATATTGAAACAAATGAAATTAAAGATTATAAAAAGAGACTACAGGCAAGTGTTTATTTGTTCCATGATGTAACCTTAAGAGAAACAGAAAAAAGGCTTAGAACATATGAAACATCACATGATGATGTCACTGGAATATATAATAGAAGATATTTTCTTGAACAAGCTACTAAAATTTATAATACATATAAGGATAAATATGATATTTTAGTTACTAACTTTGAAGGCTTTAGAATTGTTAATGAAATGCTTGGTGTTAATGGGGGAAATATAATTTTAAAACAGGTGGGGGAGGCATTAAACGCTATTGATAATAAAATAGGAATTATTTATGGTCGCATGGAAGGCGATAAGTTTGCTATCCTTATAAAAAGTGCGAAACTTCCCGATGGATTAAAATTAATTAAAGAATCAATTGATAAAATTATAAATAGAACACCATTGATTTTGAAAATTGGTATTGCAAATATTTTGGATGATAATATTGAGAGTGCATATGAAAGGGCTATAAAAACACTTCATTATATTGCCCATGATTATTCAAAAGCAATTGCCTTATATGACGAAAAGGTTAATGAATCTTATATTAGAAGTCAAAATTTAATTTTAGATTTTGATGATGCTATCAAAGACCATCAGTTTTTAGTATATCTTCAGCCACAAATAAATTCTTATGATAATACAATAATTGGAGCGGAAGCTTTAATCAGATGGCATCATCCTAAATATGGAATGATTCCTCCTTCTGAATTTATTCCTTTATTTGAAAAAAATATGATGATTAATCGTCTTGATATGTTTGTTTGGGAAGAAGCATGTCGCTTCTTAAAAAAATGGAGTGATGATGAATATAAAAAACTATCCATTTCTGTTAATATTTCAACAAAAGATTTTTATCTTATTGACGTTGTTTCAACAATTATAGGATTAAAGGATAAATACCAAATTGAAACAAATAGACTTAAGCTTGAAATAACAGAATCAGCATTCGTAAATGATCAAGATTTATTAATAAAAAATGTTGTTGCCCTACAAAAGGCTGGATTTATAGTTGAGATGGATGACTTCGGATCAGGATATTCATCTTTTAATAGTCTTAAGGATATTCCAATTGATGTTTTAAAGCTTGATATGAAATTCCTTGATGGAGATATCAACAATAAAAAAACATCTGAGATATTAACTTCAGTTATTTCAATGGCTCATAGAATTAATCTTCCGGTTATTGCTGAGGGTGTTGAAACAAAGGAACAATGTGAACTCCTACATGAAATTGATTGTGATTTAATTCAAGGGTATTATTATTCTAAGCCAATGAGTATGGATGATTTTGAAATATTTATGAGTCAAAGAAAACTTACATCATTTATTAGCTTTTGGACAAAATCAAATGAAAATAAAGAAATATTTTCTTTATTTAAAGAAATTCATAGGACGTTTAATAAAAGCCCCCTTTCAGTATTGATTGTTGGACCATCATCAGAAGATATTGATAATATGAACATATATTATATCAATCCAAGTTATATAAGGGAGAATAATATTGATCCTAAGGAGTATTCTTTAAAACCATTGGATGAGGCTTTCGGTATAAAAAAAGAAAAATACTTGCCACAACTTAAGAAAATATTAAATGATTCAAAGATATATTCTCTTAATGTCACCTTAAGAAATGAAAGAAAAGCTCATATTAATGCTTATAGCTTAAAAAATCGGTATATATCAATCATTATTACATATTTAGATGAAAATGATGAATTATAAAAAATCAAATTATTGAATAAAAACTACGTGTAAAATTAAAAGGTAAGGCAAATTGTCTTACTTTTTATTATGAAAACGTTTTCAAGATAACTTTTTTTAAAATCATAATTTTTAGCTTTTTTTAATGAAAAATCCTATTTTTGGAGAAAATATTTAAGTGAATCCTATAAAGCTAAATTATAGAATTAATTTTATTATTTATTTTTCTCAAAAGAGCCTTTTTAGTGCATTTGACACATTTATACCTTGATGCTAATATCAAATTATTAAATGATTTA
>MNRZ01000067.1 GCA_001916215.1 Clostridium sp. CAG:307_30_263 | reverse complement strand
AATTATACTACAAAAAAAGGTTCATTCCCAGATTTTAATCTGAGTTTGAACCTCTTTTTTATTTTTAGAAGCTGTTTATTTTTTTACAGCCCCTTTTTTTACTTTATATCTTTAAATACTTTTGCAAGATTTTCTGGTGTAAATCCAAAATATTCATGAATATGCTTTATTGGGGCAGAAACACCAAAACGGTCAATTCCAAACACGTTTGAAGCATACTTATACCATGGCATTGAAGCACCCATTTCAATTGCCAAACGTTTTTTGACATTAGATGGCAAAACACTTTCTTTATATTCAGCTGGTTGCATGTCAAACAAAAACATTGAAGGCATTGATACTACTCTTACATTAATATTATATTTTTGAAGTTCAGCTGCTGTATCTAAAGCAATTGCAAGTTCAGAACCACATGAAATTAAAATGCCATCAAGCTCAACATTAGGATCATACACAACATATGCACCCTTCTTTACAAGTTCTTCATCTGTTCTTTTTAAAACAGGAAGACCTTGACGTGATGTTGTAATAATAGTTGGTGTAGTTTTAGATTCAAACGCAATACTACATGCACCAATCGCTTCATGAGCATCTGCAGGACGAATAACATTTAAGTTAGGAATAGATCTAAACATTGCAAAATGTTCAATTGGCTGATGGGTAGGACCATCCTCCCCAACACATACAGAGTCATGTGAGAAAATAAAGATTGAAGGAATTCCCATAATAGCAGCTTGACGAATAGCAGGCTTCATATAATCAGAAAATACAAAGAAGCCGGCACAAAATCCTCTTAGACCACCATGAAGATTTATACCATTAATCATCGCACCCATTGCATGCTCACGAACACCAAACTTAATATTTCTTCCTACTCTATTTGACGCTTCATAATCACCATTAGCACCATGAACAAAGGTAGATGGCGTTAAATCAGCAGAACCTCCTACAATATTAGGAAGATCTATACTATAAAAATCAATTAGCTTACCAACAATTTTTCTAGTTGATTCAATTTGACCAACCTCCCAAGTAGGATGCTTAGCCTTATTTATTTCGTAACTATTATAATTAAACTTTTCATATTCAGCACATAATTCAGGATAATCATGAGCATATCCATCAAATAAATGTGACCATTTAACTTCTGCAATAACTCCTCTTTCCTTTACACTATGTAAAAAGAAATCATATACACTCTTGTCAACAACAAAAGGTTCATTATGATAATCAAGTGCATCTCTTAATAGCTTCGCATTTTCCTCACCAATAGGTGCACCATGAACAGCATTTGTACCCTCATTTGGAGCACCAAAGCCAATCTTAGTCTTTATTTCAATAATAACTGGGCCTTCGGTTTTATTTGCGAGTTCAATAGCGCTAGCAATCTCTTCTACATCATTTCCATCAGCTACAAAGAAATATTTCCAGCCCATAGCCTCAGTCTTTTGCTTAACATTTTCTGTATTGTCAAGGGCAACAGGACCATCAAGCTGAATATCATTAGAATCATATAAAAGAACTAAATTATCAAGCTTAAGATGACCAGCAAGAGACATTGCCTCCTGGGCAATACCCTCCTGAAGGTCTCCATCACCACAAAGAACATATGTTTTATGATTACAAATAGGATAGCTTGTTTTATCAAAACGCTCAGACATAAAGTTTTGAGCAAATGCCATACCACATGCTGTTGCAATACCTTGACCAAGAGGCCCAGTTGTCATTTCCACACCAGGAGTATGACGATACTCAGGATGTCCAGGAGTTAGGCTTCCAAGCTGACGGAAGCTTTTTAAATCCTCCATTGAAATTGCATATCCGCATAAATGGTATAATGCATAAAGCAATGCACTACCATGTCCTGCAGATAGGATAAAGCGATCACGATTCCACCATTCCGGATTTTCAGGGTCGATATTAATAAATCTTGTAAAAAGTGTATACAAAATTGGTGCTGCACCAAGGACAATACCAGGGTGACCACTTTTCGCCTTGTTTATCATATCAACACCTAAAACTCTTAAAGCATTAATATTTTTCGTATCTATCTTATTTGTTGCCATATTTAACCTACCTAATTTTTTTACTATTCCAAACTTTATAATTTTCTATATTTTAATTTTTATTCATTTTTAGAAGTTTCATTAGATGCTTCTTCAGTCGTTTCTACTACTTCTTTTTCTTTCACTTCAGTTTCTTCATTATTATTTGATTCTTCTTTTTCAGCTTCTGTTGTTTCTTCAGTTTCTTTTAATTCATTTGCATTTTCTTCATTTGCTGAAGCTTCAGCTTCTTCCTTAGCACTTAAAGTGTCATAATAAGCATCAATATAATTTCTTTGACGTTCAAGTAAGTCATTAAAATGAGCTTCTCCTAGATTTTTCTTTATAACTGCAAGAGCATTTTGATTAGCAATATTAATCTTATTAGTAGTTAATTTTCTTAAAATTAAAATAACTAGCACATAAAAAATTGCAAGGCCAAGAGTTAAATAAGTACCAAGTTTACCTGGCATCTTATTTGAAAGTGCCATAAGCACAACAAAGATTACAATAATTACGGCAGTTGCAGGAAGAACAATTTTCTTTGAGAATGTTGAAGAAATCTTTTCACATTCATCCCAAAACTTTAGCCAAGTATCATTTACTTTGTCACTATAAAGCTCACGTAATTCATCATAATAACCCTTTTCAATCGCAAGCTTATAATTTGTGCCATCTACACAAGACCATACCGCAAACTTTCCTTTGTTTACAAATTCGTTTAAAACATCAGGATAGTCATCTAAAATATAAATTTTTACCTCATGACCATCTAAATTTTGAACCTCAACTGGTTCTCCGTTTAAAACTTCAAAAACGCGTTCATTTAATTTCATGTAATATACCTATTATTCCTTTCTTTAGTATTTACAATTACAATTATATCATTTTTAATAAATATGTAAAAAACTTTTTTAAAATATTTTAGTAGATTTAAAAAAGAGCTAAATTAATAGCTCCTAATTTAAAAGAATATTCTAAAGAAATTACCAATAAGATTATTTTGATACAAAAACTTAGTTAGCCTCCATTTATCTGATTGAAGCTGAAAATCATTAATAATCCACTGCTGGACCCCATTCAAGCCACTTGATTGCATTATGAATGTTAATACAAACAATAAAAGACATACACCCAAATAGGTTAAAATTAAATAAAATAGTACACCTAAAATTCCATCTAAAAAGCGAATAATCTTTGATTGTCGACACGCTGCTACAAGTAATTTCAATAAAAAGCATAAAACACTTACGCCAATAAAAAGAATAAAGAATGAAATTACAACACAAACAAACGTTGCACATGCCTTACCAAGTGAATAATAGGCATTATTAACATCAAGATTAATATCAATATTGTTAGTAATAAATGATGGTAACCCTATTTTATCTAAAAGATCCTTCGTTGAGGTAACATCCGGATTCTTAGCCATAATATTAGCCTTAAACTTTTCCGTTAGTGTATCTCCCCATATTTTGTAGGTAAATCCCTCTGATAATCTTTTACAAAATAGTAATGAAAACACAAAACCACATAATGAATTAGCAAGACTAATAAATTTAGTTAAAAATCCTTTTGTATATCCAATTACAACAAATACAATAACAGCTAAAACAAGAATAATATCAACAATTGAAAAATAATCATAATATGACAAAAACATACATTACACCTCCACTTTTTCTTACTACATTAAGAATTTTACCATAATTTTAGCTTTTTAACCATAAATAAGATGCTTTTTTGTAGAAAAATTTGAATATAAGCCTTATAATTAATTATAGGATGTGATAAAAAATGAATTTAATTAATGATTTTCAAGAAATTTTAAAAAATAATAATATAAAAGCTTATATTATTCCCACCTCAGATTATCATCAAAGTGAATATGTAAGTAGCTTCTTTAAAGCCCGAGCTTATCTTTCTGGCTTTACCGGATCAGCCGGAACCTTGATTATAACCACCTCTGATGCTCGCTTATGGACCGATGGAAGATATTTTATTCAAGCTGCAAATGAGCTTGAAGGCAGTGGAATAAGTCTAATGAAAATGGGGACGCCTGGTACACCAACTATTTTAGAATATTTAAATTCAATTATTGGACCAAATGATACCTTAGCCTTTGATGGTAGACTTATAAATACGGCTGATTATTTATGTTACAAAGAAAACATTAAAGGTAGTATTAAAATTGACCTTGATCTTATAAATGAAATTTGGACTGATAGGCCTTCACTTCCTCATGAAATGCTTTATGAGCTTGAGCAAATTTTTGCAGGAGAAACATACCAATCAAAGCTTGGAAAAATAATTGATAGTCTTCATAAAAATGGACTTGATTCATTATGTCTTACATCACTTGAAGATCAAGCTTGGTTATACAATTTAAGAGGAAATGATGTTGCATATACCCCTGTATTTTTAGCCTTTACATTTATTATAGACTCTGATGTTCATCTTTTCATTGATAATAAAAAAATCAATGAAAATGTTCACCATCTTTTAAATCACTATGGCGTAAAGCTTCACGATTATGATGATGTATATAGCTATGCTAAAAATCTAAACGGTAAAAATATATTAATTGATAAAAATAAAGTTAATGCTCTCCTTTATACCCTTCTTACAAGTCATAACAATCTAGTCTTTAAAGAAAATCCAACGCTTCTTCTTAAAGCTATAAAAAATGAAGTTGAAATTAAAAATACAAAATTTGCTCATGTACTAGATGGCGTAGCTGTTACAAAATTTATGAAATGGGTCAAAGAGGTTGTATTAAATAAAGAAATTACAGAGCATGATGCAGAAGCGTATTTAGAAGAATTAAGACGCAGCCGTCGTGAGCTAATTGATTTATCATTCAGCACTATCTGTGCTTATAAAGAAAATGCAGCGATGATGCATTATAATGCCCTTAATGGCAAAAATACTACCCTAAAGTATGAAGGAATGATTCTAGTTGATAGTGGCGGTCATTATCTTTATGGTACAACTGATATTACTAGAACCATTAGCCTTGGACACCCAACAAAGGAAGAAAAGCTTTATTTTACAACTGTATTAAAATCTGTTATCGATTTAGCTGATACCGTTTTTTTAAAGGGCTGTAATGGCCAAAATCTTGATATAAAGGCTCGTGCTCCTATTTGGAAGATGCTAATTGACTACAAATGTGGTACAGGTCATGGTGTTGGACATATTCTTTCGGTTCACGAAGCTCCTAATGGATTTCGTTGGCAGATAGTTAAAGAAAGAAATGATAGTGCACCTTTACTACCAGGTATGATTACAACTGATGAACCAGGAATATATCTTGAGGGTAAGCTTGGTATTCGTACCGAAAATGAGCTACTATGTAAAGAAGTTGAAACAAATGAATGGGGTACATTCTATGGATTTGAAACAATAACCTATGCGCCTATTGATTTAGACTTGATTGATGCAAACTTGCTTACACAAGATGAAAAGCATTGGTTAAATGACTATCATAAGATGGTATTTGAAAACCTAAGCCCTTATCTTGATGATAATACCAAAAAATGGCTTAAAAAATATACAAAAGCCATTTAATTAATGGTGAAAAGTATATGCTGAAATTTCAAAAAAATACTCCCTTTGAAAAAAGATTTAATCACATTTCAGAATATTTAAGCAGTCATATTTTTGAATTACTAGGATTTAATACGCATAAAACCTTTTTAGGAAATTATAGAGGTAATGAGGTTGTTGTATGTAAGGATTTTATTACTGAAGGAACACAATTTGTTCCTTTTAATGATGTTGGTGAATCTTCTATTGAGGTTAATAAATAATTATACCAATATAACTATAAAGATATTATAGAGCTTCTTGGAAGAAATAAAAAATTAACCAATGTTCAAGAGACAGTTTCCATTTTTTTTGAAATGTATATTGTAGATGCCTTTCTTGGAAATTTTGATCGTCATGGGGCCAATTGGGGATTTTTAAAAAAGAACAATAAATATAGCCTTGCACCTATTTTTGATAATGGTTCTTCCTTATTTCCTCAAATGATTGATGAAAATGAAATGAAGCTAATCATTTCAAATGAAGATGAAATAAATAAAAGAGTATATACATTTCCAACCTCTCAAATAAAGTTACATAATAAAAAATCTTCCTACTTTGAAGTTATATCATCATTAGAATTTTTAGAATGTAACAAAGCCTTAATTAAAATTTATAATCGCATTAATCTAAAAAATATATTTGCATTAATTAATGATATTAATATTTCAGATATTCAGAATTTTATAAAACAATGATATGCGCAAGATATGACAAGATTTTAAAATATTCCTATAATAAACTAATGGAGAAAAATTATGAATAGCATTACAACTAGTGGACTAATATGCATAAAAGATAATCTTAATATTGAATATGTTTTATGTAAACTTGACTACATTTTTAATGATGATGACACATTTAAATATATCTTCACTCCCTATTATGACGTTATTGATTTATTAAATAGTGATATATTTCAAGGACTTCCAGGATTAGAGCTCGATTTTTAAAAAAAAGAATATATTAGAGAAAATATCCAACCTGTATTTATTTCTGAAAGAGTACCTTCAAATACTCGTGAAGATTACTATGATATATTAGCCTCTTTAAAAATGGATTATATGAATCCAATTGAATACCTAAATAAAAACAAAGGAATCATATTCAGGTGATAATTTATATGTAATTTCCTATACTGAAAGAGAAACAGTTAATTTAAACAATATCATAGGAAAATGTAACTCACTTGGAATAATCAAAATAATTCTTAATAATCTTGCAAAAGGAAATAAATTAATCCTAAATAATACTGAAATTAATAATTCTAAAACTTTTGAAGTCTTAAAATTTATCTATCAACAGCAGCTTAACGAACAAATTATTAAACAAAAAAAAGGAATTGAAAAAGCTAAAAGCGATAAAATATATAAAGGCAGAAAAGCAATTAAGATTGATATGCTAACATTTTACGAACAAATTGATTTGGTAAAAAAAGGGATAATCACAAATGATGATGCTATTAAAAATTTAAAAATTAGCAAGTCAACCTATTATCGCCTAAAAAATAAAGTCTCAAAAACAAGATGATACTCTATTGACACTAATTACACATTAAAAAAGCTATTAGAAATACAGATATGTATGAATCTAATAGCTTATTTTTTATAATTTATTATAATATTCGTCTAAAACAGGCTCGCAAAATTCATTGCTTGTATTTTCTCCTGGAATTTCCATCGCAAGATGTGAAAACCAGCAATTCTTCTTCGCTCCATGCCAATGCTTTACATTTGCCCGAATCACGACTACATCGCCCTCATTTAAGCTTTGTGGTTCACGACCTTCTTCTTGATACCAACCACTACCAGAAACACAAATAAGAAGTTGTCCGCCACCCTTAGTAGCGTGATGAATATGCCAATTATTACGGCAGCCTGGTTCAAATGTTACATTTGTAATATGAACATTGTCCGTAAGTTTAGTTAAAGGATTTAAATAAGAATTACCAATAAAATATTGCTTGTAAGCCTCATTAAAGCTACCAAGTCCAAACATACCACCATGGGATCCACCACCCTTGTAAACCTCACGAGCCATCTTTAAAGCAGCCCACGCATTAGGCCAACCTGCATAAAAGCCAAGCTGTGTTAGCATTGATGCCATCTCTTCCTTTGTAACACCATTCTTTTTAGCAGTCGTAATGTGATATTTTAAAGAATCATCAACAATGCCCTTACCAACTAAACAAGAAATAGTAATCATTGAACGATTATGTAAGCTAATATTGGGATTATTCCATACCTCACCAAATAAAACATCATCGTTATATCTTGCGAAATCATCCGCAAATCCTGTTAAAGCATCACGTCCAGCTGTTTGCTTAACCATAATATCACCTCAAGAATAGAATACACCATAAAGCTCACTTTAGTTCAATACTAAATTTTACAATATTTATATTCGGTGAGTTAAATAACCTTATTCTAAAATCCTTACCACCAAGACCTGCACTTACAAACATAACCTTATCATCTACATAGTACTTTCCTTTGGTATATTTAGGAAATAGGCCTTGACCTGGTGAATAAAGTCCACGTCCCATAAACCTAAACTGGCCACCATGGGCATGTCCTGAAAATATATATTTACCATTATATTTCTTTATTCCTTCAGGATTATGGGCTAAGACAATATCTGCATAAGAGGCATTTATTTTAGAAAAATCTTGTTTTATAATCGGCTTTTCACCTTTTATTTTTATTCCTTTAAAATCAACTACCTCATTACCTAATACTCTAACGCCAAGTAAAGCTAAAGATGCTAAGTAAGATGAAAGCTTTCTGTCAAGTCTAAGCTCATGATTCCCTAAAACATAAAAGCTTGGATAATCCTTTAAAGCCTCAATTAAGCTTAAAGATATTTTTAAATCATCCTTAATTCCATCAACCATATCACCGATATAAAATATAACATCGGGTTTATATTTTTCAATCATTTTAACTATAAGGCCTACATTAAGCTTTCTTGAATGAAGATCTGATATTTGACAAATCGTTAAATTAAAGCTAGATTTTTGTTCAAAGTATTTAAATTCAATATGATAATTATCATAAATTAGGTATGCAATTAAAACTAATAAAATACTACCAAAAATAGCCCAAATCAAGCTAAAAGATACTCCTTCAAAATCTTTTTAACCTCTTCAAAGCTTAAAGCCTGATTAGCCTTATTTTTTATTTGAGCACTACCCTGCATTCCCTTTAAATACCATCCAACATGACTTCTCATTTCAAGTAAAGCCAATCTTTCTCCCTTTAATTTTAAAAGTCTTTCATATTGGTCTACAATCATATTATAAATTTCTTCTTTTGATGGTCTTTTGAATTCTTCACCTGCAAAATAAGCATTAATTTCTTTAAATATCCAAGGATTACCTAAGGCACCCCTTCCAATCATAATTGCCTTACAACCGGTATATTCTAGCATATGTAAAGCCGAAGGACCATCAACAATATCACCATTTCCTACAACCGGAATATTAACCGCCTCTACTACATCCTTAATCACATCAAGATTAGCATGACCACTATACATTTGAGCTCTAGTCCTACCATGAACAGCAATGGCACAAGCACCTGCTTTTTCAATCATTTTAGCATTTTCTACCGCATTAATATTATTTTCATCCCAACCGATTCTAATTTTAACAGTTACGGGAAGTGGAGTAGCTTCAACAACAGCCTTTGTTATTTCATAAACCTTATTAGGATCCCTTAATAAGGAAGAGCCTGCACCTGCTCTTTTAGCAACCTTATTAACAGGACAGCCCATATTAATATCAATGATATCCGCATCAGTATTTTCATAAATCCATTTTGCTGCGTATACAAGCGTCTCTTTATCCGCACCAAAAATTTGCATTGAAAGAGGATGCTCATTTTGGCTTACTCCTGTCATTTTTATCGTTTTAGCATTATGAAATGAAAGAGCCTTATCACTAATCATTTCACATACTACAAGACCGGCTCCCATTTCCTTGCATATACTTCTAAATGCCTCATTTGTAATACCAGCCATTGGTGCTAAAACTAACTGATTTTCAATTTCAACATTACCTATTTTCCACTTCATTCAACATCACCCTTAACATATCCTTAATATATTCAATTGGAAGTCCAATTATATTATCAAGTGAACCACTATATCCTTCAATCAAGCTTCTTCCTTCACCCTGAATAGCATATGAGCCTGCCTTATCATAAGGCTCATCCGTTTTAAGATAATCATCAATCATTTCTTTTGTTAGCTTTTTAAATGTAACATAGGATTTAACATACATTGTCATACTAAGCTTTTTTGAAATAATTGATACACCCGATACTACCTCATGTGTCATCCCACTAAATGTAGCTAAGGTATTATATGCATCTTTCCTGTCTTTAGGCTTTCCATAAATTTTTCCATCTAGACAAACAATTGTATCAGTTGATAAAACCACGTCATTTGGAAAAAGAGAAGCCACAGCCTCACCTTTTTTTCTTGCAACATTCATAACATTTTGATATGGTGATAAATTTGCGTCCATTGTCTCATCTGTATTTTTTGATACAATTTCAAATGTAAACCCTTCTCTTTGAAGAATTTCTTTTCTTCTTGGCGATTTACTTGCTAAAATAAGTTTCATTCTATTACGACCCTTCTTGTCTTAAGAATTTTAACACAATTAAATACTTTTCTCAATATATATGATTTTATATGACATTTTATGAAAAAAACTTATTCTAAAATATAGCATGGTGATATTTGTGTATAAATATTTTAAATACATTATTGTGGCATTAATACCTTTAATCTCTTTTTACTTTCCAAACAAATATTTGTTTTTATATTTAAGTCTTACTTACCTTTTTTTAACTAATTTAAAGCCCTATTATACCTTTGGTCTTCTATTTATTTATTTTATAAAGCCCGAAGCTTTTATACCTTCTTTATGCTTAATATTACTTCTTCAAGTAATCTATCTTTTTAAAAAGAAATATATTTCCCTTTTATATAGTCTTATTCTTTTTATTATATTTAATGCCTATATAATAAAAGAGGCTAAAACAATTTTACTTATTAGTAGTATTCTTATCTTATTTACCTTAGGCCTTTATTTTTATTTTAAAGCTAATATGGCTTTAGATTTTTATTTAAATAAGCTTCTTATTACTTTTTTATCCTCTATTTATCTTTATTTTTCTTCTAATGCTCATTTAGGCTATGCTTTTTTGATAATAAGCTACCAAAATAAACGAGATCTAACTATGTTATTTTTTGTTGTTACAGGAGCAATTTTTAATAACTACACCAAAATACCATTTTATCTTTTCTTTTTAGCACTAGCTCTTAAAAGCTTCTCACTAAATATAATTTTCACTTTAATTTCTATTTACTTATTTAAAACTCAATACTTATATTACATCCCAATTGCTCTTAATTTTTTGCTTTATAATCAAAATGATAAGCCCATTTATTTATCCTCTGTTATTAATAATGTTAATAAATACCTTAAATTAATTGAAAATAAGAGTAATAATATGGATTCCTATGATACAATTGATGAAAGAATTAAAGCATTGTTAAAATCATATTGTCTTAATTGTCCCATGAAAGAAAAATGCTTTTCTAAACGCCGAATTGACATGTATCATTTTCTTATGTATGAAGTAACAAGTAATATGAAGCATTCTAAGGAAATTGATTATTTTATTTATAATTGCGAATATAAAAAAATGATGGACGAAGCACCTAAAATAAACTTTAATTTAAATTCAAGCTATAACACCATAAAAGATACTATAAATATTTTAATATCTGAAAACAATTTAAAAAATGATTTAATAGCTAAGCTTAAAAACTATTCTTTGTCTAGCATTAACTATATAAATGATAGTCAAATGACTTTGTCATTTAATGAATATATTTTACCATTAAAGCTTGAAAGAATTCTAAAAAATAAAAATTTAAATGTCAGCTATACAGGTAATAACACCTATGAAATAGCCTATAAGAGCAAGTTTAAAATCAAAGCTGAATCAATTATCTTATCAAAGGGTGGTGGCTATATTGCCGGAGACAATTGTCTAATTAAAAAAACCAGTACAAAGCTTTATGCCGCCTTAAGTGATGGTATGGGTTCAGGTCTTAAAGCATATGAAGCATCAAAGGCATTACTGAAAAGACTTGAAGGATTAATAAATCTTCCTTATGATGATGAAAAGATAATTAGACTTTTAACTGAGCTTAGCCATATTTCCCTTTTTACATCTTCATATGCAACACTTGATTTTTTTAGTGCCAATTTGGCAACAAAAAAAGGAAAGTTATTTAAAATTGCATCTTCAACTTCCCTTCTTATTCGTAATAATCAAATAAAAGAATTTAATACCAAAACTCTTCCAATTGATTTTGATGGTATTCTTGATTTATATGAAATCGACCTTGAAAAAAATGATATAATTTTATTAATGTCTGATGGAGTCTTTGATTTTTCAAACATTAAAGCTCTATATTCATATATTTTAAGCATTTCCTATCTTGAGCCTGATAAGCTTGTTTATAATATTGCCAAATATATTTTTAATGAATCAAATAAAAAGCTTCATGATGATACATCTATTCTTGCAATAAAGGTATATTAATACTATTTTAAAAATTTATGAATAATTCTATCCTTTCCTTTAGAATAAGGACTATACCTCATAGGAAGATCAATCCATAGCTTCTTATCAATGATACTTTTAGTGTGTGAAAATATATAAAAGCCTGCTTTACCATGATATGAACCAAGCCCAGATTCCTTAAAACCACCAAACCCTAAATACGATGATGATAAATGAATAAGCGTATCATTTATACAACCACCACCAAAACCAATTTGTCTTATAAGATAATTAATTAATTTTTTATTTCTTGCAAATATATAACAAGCAAGTGGTACATCATGACTATTAACATAATCAATAACTTCACTAATATCATCATAAATAATTACTGGTAATATAGGACCAAATATTTCCTCTTGCATCACCTTATCACTATATGAAACATTATCTAAAATAGTTGGTTCTATTTTTAATAATTCTTCATTATAGCCTTCCCCATATATTATTTTTGTTCATCAAGCAAAGAAATAACTCTCCTAAAATGCTCATAATCAATTATTTTTCCATAGTTTGGTGATGCTAAATAATTAGAACCATACTGCCTAATAATTTCTTTTTTTAAAGCTTCAATTAACTTATCATGTACTTCTCTTTTAACTAAAATATAATCAGGTGCTACACAGGCTTGCCCTACATTTAATAGCTTGCCAAAGATAATTCTTTTAGCCTCAATTTTAGCACTTCACTCGTGGCCTCATAAACAATACTTCCTACCTTTTTACTTCCTGTAAAAAAGATATAATCAAATTGTGCGTGAATTAATGTTTGATTTTCAATAATACCACCAAAAATAACCGTAGCGTATTTAGGCTCAAAAGCATCTTCAATAATTTCTTTTACAATCTCATTTGTATAAGGTGAATATTCACTTGTCTTAATGATTATTGTATTTCCTGCAGCTATCGCCTCTACTAAAGGATCTACACTTAATAAAAAAGGATAATTCCATGGTGACATTACTAAAACCGTACCATAAGACTCTGCTATTGTAAAAAGCTTACTGCCCTAAATTGAGCAAGAGGACTTTTTTTTTTACGTGGCTTTGTCCATTTTTTAATATGCTTAAGCATGTAGCTTATTTCACTTAAAACTAAGCCAATTTCACACATATAAGCCTCACTTTTACTTTTACCTAAATCCTTATACAAAGCTCCCGCTATTTTATCTTCTTTTTGTTTAATTACATCATATAATTTCTTAAGATGAGTTATTCTAAAGCTAACATCTAATGTTTTTCCCGACCTAAAAAAATCTTTTTGTGTCCCAACTATCTTTAAAATTTCCTTTTCAGTCATAATATCACAGTCCTTTTTTATTCATAACACATTTTAAAAGATAAATAAAATTTTTCTATTATTTAAGATATATGATATAATAAGTTGAAAAAATGGAAGTGATGAAAATGATAAATAAAGTTCAAAGCTTTATTAAAGAAAACAAATTAATCGAACCCCATGCTAAAATCGTGCTTGCTTTTTCATACGGAGTAGATTCTAGAGTTTTATTAGATATTTTAATTAAACTAGGCTATGAAGTAATTATAGCTCATGTAAATCATAAACACCGACTTCAATCAGAGCTTGAGGAAGATGAGGCTATTAGTTTAGCTAAAAGGCTTAATATTAATTATGAGGTAATGCATTTAGTTGAAGATCATAGTAAAAACTTTCACGCTGATGCTCATAATAAACGCTATGATTTTTTTATGCATGTTGCCAAAAAATATAATGCTAACTATATTGCAACTGCTCATCACCTAAATGATAATGCTGAAACAATTCTTTTAAATTTAATTCGTGGTTCTAATTTATACGGCTATGGTGGTATAAATATCACTCAAAAAAGAAATAATATTACTATTGTAAGACCACTTATGTGTGTTACTAAAAAAGAAATTAAAGCTTATCAAGAAGTTAATAATTTAACCTATTATGAGGATTCATCAAATAGTGAGGATGAATTTAGGAGAAATAGAATTAGACACCATATTCTTCCTCTTCTTGAAAATGAAAATCCTAATATCTTAAAGGAGTTAAATAATTATTCAAAAATGATGCATGAGGCTTTTTCTTTTATTAGAAATATGTCTATCACATATTTAAATGAGCATAATAATATCATTGATGTAGAAAGCTTCAAAATACTTGACAACGCTCTAAAAAAGGATATTATATCACTTATTCTTGAAAAAAAAGAAATTGAAAAAAGCTATAATTTAATAAATTTAATTCTTAATAATATTATGGATAAAGCCCCTCAAAATGAAATCACTTTACATGATGGATTTATATTTAAAAAGCGTTATAACAAGGCGTTTATTGACGTCAAAAATGAAAAAGTAGAAAATTACCATAAATTGTATGAAAATAATGTGATTTACATTCAAAATTTACGTTTTTATTTCACAAAAAACTTACCCAATTCAAGTGCAAATTATCTAAAATTATGCTATAATGAGTTAGTATTTCCGCTTGTTTTACGAAATAGACGTGATGGAGATACAATTGAAATGACCTATGGTCACAAAAAAATTAAAAAACTCTTTATGGATTTACATCTTACTAAGGAAGAAAGAGATAACGCTTTAATCCTTGAAAACAATGGTGAAATTCTTTGGGTTGTTAATTTAGCAAAATCCAAAAGACTAACAGAAATGAAGTCTTCTGGTGATATTTATTTAGTATATGAGGTGATATGATGGAAAATGATATTTTAAAAGTTATTGTATCTGCCAAGGAGATTGATGCTATTTGTGAGCGTCTTGGCAAAGAGATAACAAAAGATTATGACGGAAAATATCCTATTGTAATCGGTCTATTAAAGGGTTGCCAGCCTTTTATGTCGGATTTAATTAAGCACATAAATACATATATGTCAATTGATTATATGTCAGTTTCAAGCTATGACGGAATGTCTTCTACTGGTTCTATTACCATTAAAAAGGATATTGAAACAGATGTAAGAGGACGTGATGTAATTGTCGTTGATGATATTATCGATACTGGTGTTACTCTTTTAAACATTATTAATCTTTTTAAAGAAAAAAAAGTAAGATCAATTAAAACAGTCTGCTTACTTGATAAGCCCGAAGGTCGTAAGGTAGATCTTAATGCTGACTATGTTGGTATGATTGTACCAAAAGAATTTGTTGTAGGCTATGGGCTTGATTATAATGGCTTATATCGTAATCTTCCATACGTTGGTGTATTAAAAAGAGAAGTTTACGAAAAATAATTACAGGAGGTAACTATGGACAATAATCAAAATAATAACAATAATCAAAACCCACAAAGACCTGGGATGAAACGTAGAAGACCTGATTACCAGATTCTTATTGCAGTTATCATTATCTTTGCACTAGGCTTTCTTTTAATTAGAAATTTAACAGGCACTTCTTATCAGTATGTTGAATCAAATAAAATTGAATATATTTTAAAGTATTCAACTTATGATGATATCAAGCTTGGCGATGCAGTTGTAGTTGCATCTCCACTTCGTGATACTGATGGTTCTATTAAATCACCATTCACAAATAATGTAATTAATGAAAGTTCACCCCTTATTATAACTTATACTGATTTAACAGCTAAGCCTATTGGTGAATCAAATAGTGGTCATTTAACATTACGTGGAAAAATAACTGAAAAGAAAAGTGAAACAGATAAAGGTACTGCTTACTACTTTACTTGTAATATTACTCAAGGTCAATATGATGAGCTAGCGACTTTAGCACCAGTTGTTTTACAAAAGGCTTCTACAAGCTTCTGGTCAGTTCTAATTAATTTCTTACCACTTATTATTCTTGTAATCTTCTTCATCGTAATGATGAAAAGCGGTGGTGGAAATCGTCAAGCATTTGATTTTGGTAAAAATCGTGCAAAAATGGCTCGTGGTAAAACCGTTACATTTAATGATGTAGCTGGATGTGACGAGGAAAAGGAGGAACTTGTTGAAGTTGTAGACTTCCTTAAAAATCCTCGTAAATATGTTGAAATTGGTGCTCGTATCCCTAAGGGTGTCTTACTTTGTGGTTCTCCTGGTACAGGTAAAACCTTACTTGCAAAGGCTGTAGCAGGTGAAGCTGGAGTTCCATTCTTCTCTATTTCTGGTTCTGACTTCGTTGAAATGTTCGTTGGTGTTGGTGCTTCTCGTGTTCGTGACCTATTTAAGGATGCTAAAGAAAACGCTCCATGTATCATTTTCATTGATGAAATTGATGCTGTTGGTCGTCAACGTGGCGCTGGTATCGGTGGTGGTCACGATGAACGTGAACAAACTCTTAACCAATTACTGGTTGAAATGGACGGATTTACCGTTAATCAAGGAATCATTATTATGGCTGCAACAAATAGACCCGACGTACTAGACCCAGCTCTTCTTCGTCCAGGTCGTTTCGACCGTCAGATTACAATTTCTAATCCTGATGTTAATGGCCGCACGGCTATTTTAAAGGTTCATGCAAGAAACAAGAAATTTGCTCCTGACGTTAAATTTGATGAAATTGCACACCGAATCCCCGGATTTAGTGGTGCAGATATTGAGAATCTATTAAATGAAGCAGCACTTTTAGCTGCAAGAGATAATCGTAAGGTTATCAATAAGTTTGATATTGATGAAGCTACTGACCGTGTAATGATGGGTCCTGCTAAAAAGAGCCGCGTTATTACTCCACGTGAAAAGAATGTTGTTGCTTATCATGAAGCTGGTCATGCTGTTATTGGCTTAAAGCTTGAAAAATCAAATGTAGTCCAAAAAGTAACAATTATTCCTCGTGGTCAAGCCGGTGGATATAATCTAATGCTTCCTGAAGAGGAAACATACCTTGAAACAAAATCTTCTTTAACTGCTCGTATTACTGGTTATTTAGGTGGTCGTGTTGCGGAAGAAATTATGTTTAATGAAGTTTCAACTGGTGCATCTAATGACTTCCAAAATGCAACCAAGATTGCCCGTGCAATGGTTACCGAATATGGTATGTCAGATCTTGGTCCTGTACAATATGAACAGCCTAATGGTTCTGTTTTCCTAGGACGTGACTATGTCAAGGATAAGAACTTCTCTGAGCAGGTAGCTCTTGAAATTGACCGTGAAACAAGAAAAATTATTGAATCATGCTACGAACAAGCTAAAAAATGCATTAATGAGAATAAGACTTTATTAAGTACAATTGCTGAATATCTAAAGCGAATTGAAACTTTAACAAAGTCTGATATTGATGAAATCAATTCTACAGGACATCTTGACTGGTATGATAAAAAGCATAAAAATGATCCTGTTATGGTTGATGGTCATCCTGTATATGTTTATGATGAGACTACAAACGATAATGTTGATACCACTTCTATTTTAAACAATACTTCAATTCCTTCTGAATCAGATTCAACTAATACAGAAAAAAAGGATTCTTCTTCAACTGATGAGAATCGATAAGTATCTTAAGGTAAGTCGAATCATTAAGCGTCGTACACTTGCTAAGGAAGCTACTTCTGGTGAGCGTATTTTGGTTAATGATAGGCAGGTTAAACCATCTTATATTGTTAAAATCGGTGATATAATAACAATCTTATTTGGTAATAAGCAAGTTAAAGTCAAAGTTTTGAACACAAATGAAACAATCAAAAAAGCTGATGCATGCTTAATGTATGAGTTAATTGAAGAAAAAGTACTTAAGGAGCAATAAATTTGCTCCTTTTTATTGTAGATTATTAAATGTTTTATTATAATATATTTATAGATGGATGGTGTCATAATGCATAAAATAACAAATTATAAAAAAGAATTTTCAAGCAATAAGGTTGAAGCTTTAGCCTTATATAATAATGAACAATTTTCATTTGAATATTATCATCTATTTAAAGAACATTCTCTTCACATTAATCTTGATGGTGAAGAAGAAATAAAACTTTTATATTTTTTACTAAAAGGAAAATGTGAATTTTACCTTGATAATGAAAGAATTGTCTTAGAGCCTTTTGAACTTCTAGAAATAAATACAACCTCAGGCTTTAATATTTATGCTCTTGAAGAAATTTCTTTACTTTATATATCACTTTCTGATTCAAAAATAAATTTAAAAACAGACGAACTTTCAAAACAAATTGAGCGATTAGAAAATAAAGATGATTATTTAAAAGGTCATAATTATCGCGTTAGCAAATATGCCTTAATTATTTTAGAAGAAATGGGGCTTAAGCTTAACACTGATAATTTAAATTACGCAGCTTCATATCATGATATTGGGAAAATTAAAATTTCACCTGATATTGTTCATAAAGAATCATCATTAACACCTAAAGAATTTGAAGTCATGAAAATGCATCCTATTTATTCTTATGAAATTATTAAGCCCATTTTAGGCGAAGATATAGCATACATTGCCAAATGTCATCATGAAAAGCTTGATGGTTCTGGATATCCTTTACACCTTAAAGGCGATGCCATCCCAATTGAAGCTCAAATCATTGCAGTCGCAGATATTTTTGATGCCCTAACCACTAAAAGAACCTATCGTGATGCTTATTCTTTTAATGATGCAATTAAAATAATGGAAGCTGATGTAATAAATCATAAAATCAATAAAGAAGCTTATAATGCCTTAAAAAAGGCTATTAATGATGATTTAATTAAATTAAACTAACTTAAATACTTTAAATAACACTTACATTGTAGTATAATTTAGACATAAAAAGGAGTGAGTTATTATGCCACTAGTAGATACTAGAGAAATGTTTAAAAAAGCATATGAAGGTCATTATGCAATAGGTGCCTTCAATATTAACAATATGGAACAAATTCAAGGTATTGTTGATGCATGTAATGAATTACATAGCCCTGTTATATTACAGGTCTCAAGAGGAGCACGTAAGTATGCAAAGCCTATTTATTTAAAAAAGATGGTTGAGGCTGCAGTTGAGGATTCTAATATTCCTATCGCACTACATCTAGACCATGGCGATACATTTGAAACATGTAAGGATTGTATTGATGGAGGCTTTACATCTGTTATGATTGATGGTTCTTCTTTAAGCCTTGAAGAAAATATAGCCCTTACTAAAAAGGTATGCGAATATGCTCATAAGCATGTACCTTATGTAACTGTTGAAGGTGAACTTGGACGTCTTGCAGGGGTTGAAGAGCACGTAAATGTTAGTGCTGAAGATTCAAGTTACACTAACCCTGATGATGTTGAAAGATTTGTTAAAGAAACCGGTGTTGATTCTCTTGCGATTGCCATTGGTACAAGCCATGGTGCATTTAAATTTAAACCTGGTACAAAACCACAGCTTCGTTTTGATATTCTTGAAGAAGTTGCTCGTCGTCTTCCTAGCTTCCCAATTGTTTTACATGGTGCTTCTTCTGTTGTTCCAGAATACGTTAAGATTCTTGAAGAAAATGGTGGAAAGATGCCAAATGCAATTGGCGTTCCGGAGGATATGTTAAGAAAAGCTGCAACAATGGCTGTATGTAAAATTAATATTGATTCAGATATCCGTCTTGCATGTACAGCTATGGTAAGAAAGCATCTATTTGAACATCCTGATCACTTTGACCCACGTCAATACATGACTGATGCTCGTCAAGCTGTTCATGATATGGTCGAACATAAAATTAAGGTTGTTCTTGGTTCTGAAAATAAAGCCTAATTAAGAAGTCTTTGGACTTCTTTTTTCATATTATTAGTTATTCTACATATAATTAACTGGTGATATTGTGGAAATCAAAATGACAAGTACAAAAGGTATTATTATTGGAGGAGTAAAAAAAATAAAAGAAATTACTTCATCAGAAGCAATTCTAGAACTAGAAAATACACCACTTAAAATTAAAGGAAATAACCTAGCTCTTGTAAAAACAAATAATGATATCAACACCGTAGAACTCGAAGGAGAAATATATGGCCTTGAATTTAAAGCTGAAAAGAAAAAAGAATCATTCTTTAAAAAGCTATTTGCTTAATGGAATATTTCCTTCTTCTTCTAAATTTAAGCTATGGCTATATTTTAGGCTTTATTTTAAGATTCATAAGATATAAAAAAATTTCTCCTTTTAAAGATATATTATACTCTGTATTTTATATATACTTTTACATTAAATTAATTGATAAGGTAATGATTAAAACTAATCCTTATCTTGTATCAATGCTTATTATCGGCTTTATAATCGGATATAAATATTATTATAAAAATTCAATCAAGGAATTCTATGAATTACTTACCTTAACTAAAAAAATTACAATTAAAATTTTAAAACCTCCATTTATAGCTATGATTCATAAAGCAATTAAAAACCATAAAGCCAAAAAAATTTATTACAAAAAACATCCTTATCTAAAAAAGAATAAATATGAACTTTTTTAATACTATATCAAACAAAAAAGAACGAAGAGACTAACCTCCGTTCTTTTATCACTTTAATAAATTTAATTTTAATTACTTTTTATCTTAATTATTTTGAGCAAACACTAATTCTTTCTTTATTATATTTCCTACTAATAATAACATCAACTAAAGCAATGGCATAATCATTATATGAAATAATACTTTCACCATTTGAATTTAAAATTAAATTTTCACCACCAATTTGATATTCTCCTGTTTCTGAACCTTCCGCATCAAAATTACAAGTCGGTGAAATATAAGTCCAATTTAAATTATTCCTTAACTATTGCTAATTGTGTTTTGCTTTCGGTACTAACACGTTCTACTTTATATTTTTAGTTATATGTGAACTTTATATCATTTAATTAAAGTCATAAATATCATCTAATGTAATTAAAATATAATCATTATCATATGTTATATTAAATCCATTTTTTGAAACAAATCCAAGCTTTGCAGGATATATACTCGTATTTTTTAATTGTTCTACTTCTTCATTAATTATCCTATTATCAATTTTAGAATTGGTATATTTAACCTCGTAAACAGTATAACCATCACTTGATTTAGTTACCAAATCAAATTGACCGTTTTTCTTTTCTTTAGGATTGTCATACCAATAAGTACCAATATCTTCTAAATAAGGAACAATAAGTCCATTTTTATTTTTTCTAATTAAATATTCTTTAGCTATTTTTTCGAATGTTTTAGGTACTACGGTATGCAAAAAATCATCCTTTATGTATTTTTCATAGAATAAATCATCACTAATAATGTTTTTAATAGAAAGATTATGATAAATATACCTGTAATAAAAACAAACTGCACTATCTGTCAAACCATATCCAGATTTCTTTTTATTCTTTTTATCATTTATAGGACATACATAATGAATTAAGTCCATTTTTTCTAATATTTCTAAGGTATCATATAAAGAAGTTGACGTTTTAATTCCGGATTTAGACAATATATCAGAATAATGAAAAGCACCCATTGCTATACTAGAAAATACAGAATAAGCGTTATTAACCTTAGTTAATTCCTCTTTAATATTAGAAGTAACCTCGCTTAACAAATGTGAAAATTGTCCACTAAGTAACCTTATTATATTATCCTTTACAGATAATTTATCATTTATTTGTTTGTTATAATAAGGCACACCTCCAAAAGCTGCATAAAGCATTACCTTATCTTCATTAGAAAAACTACTATAAAATTTTTGTGAATCATAATAATCCATTTCTTTAAGCAATAATGTTAATTCAAATCTCCTATATAAAGGATTACTTTCACTTTGAATATCTTCCATTGTAGAAATACTACTACCTAATATAAAAAACTTAATTTTACTTTTATTTTGAAAATTATCAATAATCCTTTGGATTTTTGAATCTAACCCATTAATAATTTTTCTAATATATGGATATTCATCAATTGCAAATAAAAGTTCATTATTCATTGCATATTCAAATAAATACTCAATTGCATCAACAAAAGTGTCAAATGCTAGATTTTTAACACCTAAGGTCTCCCTAATAACCTTAGTCAAATCCAAAATATTACTCGTTTCATTTTCTTGATTACATTGATAAATAATAAAAGGTTTATTTGAATTTGAAAAGCAATGTTTTAAAAGTTCTGTCTTTCCAAGACGTCTCCTACCGAAAATTAATCCAGAGCCAAAATCATCCTTTTGAATAATATAATTTAAAGCCTCTTGTTCATTTTCCCTACCATAAAATGCCACAAATATCACCTCAATATTATTTTAATATTTTTGTTGGAAAAAAGCAACAAGAAAAATTCCAACAAAAAGTATTCTTCACACTTTAAAATCTTTATGCTATTTTTCCATTAAAAGTGATAAACATATTATTATTTTATGATATTTATAAATCTAAAGTTTTTAAAATGATTTAATATGAGCATTTTCATTACTTATCACTTACTATCTTTTACTATTGGTATACATCCTAATTCTTCAATTGTTATGAATGATTTTTTTATTATAACTCTATAATTTTTATACAATTTATAGTAATAATGTTTATTTTTTAAATAATTTTTTTACTATTTTTTATAATAATGATGTATTTTTCTACTTTTTTTAAAAAAGATATGATATAATAAGCTGTATAACTTTAGGAGGTTTTTATTGTGGAAAAATTATCTGAACAAGAAATTATAAGAAGAGATAAGCTTGCAAAATATAAAGAATTAGGAATTGACCCTTTTGGTCAAAAATTTGATGTAACTGGACATAGCGTTGATATTAAAAACGAATATAAGGATATGTCTCATGAAGAGCTTGAAGAAAAAGCTGTCGATGTAGCGGTTGCTGGTCGTATTATGTTTATCCGTAAAATGGGTAAGGCTTCTTTTTTTGCTATTCAAGATAAAGAAGGCTTTATTCAAATTTATATTCGCAAGGATATAGTTGGTGAAGATCAATACAATCTATTTAAAATGGCTGATATTGGTGATATTGTTGGTATTAATGGACATGTAATGCGTACTCAAACTGGTGAAATAACCATTAAATGTACTAAATACACTCACCTTGTAAAGGCTTTAAGACCACTTCCTGAAAAATTCCATGGACTTCAAGATGTTGAAGAGCGTTATAGAAGACGTTATCTTGACCTTATTATGAATGAGGATGCTAAGCGTGTTGCCATTCAACGTCCAAGAATTATTCGTGCTATGCAAGAATATTTTGATAGTCATGATTTTATCGAGGTTGAAACACCTGTTCTTCAAAACATTCAAGGTGGAGCTACTGCTCGTCCTTTCATTACTCATCATAATGCACTTGATGCAGACTTCTACTTACGTATTGCAACGGAATTACATTTAAAGAGATTACTTGTAGGTGGCCTTGAAAGAGTTTATGAAATTGGTCGTATTTTCCGTAATGAAGGTATGGATCGTACTCATAACCCTGAATTTACTACTGTTGAGCTTTATCAAGCATTTGGTGATTTAAGCTCTATGATGGAACTTTGTGAAGGTGTAATTCGCCACGCAGCTACAAAGGTTATTGGTAAGACTGAATTTAAAAATCCATTCAATCCAGACGGTGAATTAATTAACATTGAAAAGCCATTTAGAGTTGTTACTATGTGCGATGTAATTAAAGAACAAACTGGTGTTGACTTTAAGAATAATAATTATACATTTGAAGAAGCACTTGCTCTTGCAAAGGAACATAATGTACCAGTTGAGCCTCATTTCATTTCTGTTGGTCATATTATTAATGCCTTCTTTGAGGAATATGGTGAAAAGACTTTAATTCAACCTACTTTCCTTTGTGGACATCCAATCGAGATTTCACCACTTACTAAGAAGGACCCAGCAGATCCTCGTTTCGTACAACGTTTTGAATTATTTATTGGTGGCAAGGAGTTTGCAAATGCCTATACTGAGTTAAATGACCCAATTGATCAAAAGGAACGTTTCCTTGAGCAATTAAAGGAAAAGGATGCTGGAAATGATGAAGCAAACGAAATGGATACAGATTTCGTAGAAGCTCTTGAATATGGTATGCCTCCTGCTGGTGGTATTGGTATTGGTGTAGATAGACTTGTTATCTTCTTAACTGAATCTACTACTATCCGTGATGTAATCTTATTCCCTCAAATGAAGACAAGATAGTGGTGAGATTGTGGATATCTATACAGACTATGGCAATTGGAAATTTGAAAATCATGAATTAATTAACGCTCTTATTTCTTTAAAGAGTAAAATAATTTCTAGATTTTCTCACACTATTCTCGTTGTAGATTATTTATATGACAAACGTGTTAAAGAAGGTAGCCTTGATGAAACACTTGAGGTTATCTTTGAAACAGGCTTCAATTATATTCATGATCATTTTATGACTATTCAATCTATTCTTAAAAGTGAATATCGTGGAAATATTAAAGAAATGGATAAGAATGCTAAAACCATAAATCTTCTTCTTTATATCCAAGATTTTGAAAATGAATTAATGAATAAGCCTGATTATAAAGATGAAGATTATAAAAAATTATCTGACCTTGAAGATAAGGTAAATGAATATATTGAACGTCATGAAGAAATACCTGATGCATATTTTGGAATTCTTGATGATATTACAGTTCAAATATTTGATGAGTACCAAGGTGTAAACGAAATAATGTATGAAGTTGCCCTTGATTTGGATTTAATTAAAGATGATACTGAAGACTCTGTAGATGCAATCTTCGGTAAAATGTTTTAAAAGGAGCAAATTATGTTAGGTACCCAATAAATTGGACTAAGTAATTTAATATTATAATTGAGATACGGATTGTTGTCTATATTCTAAAGGACTCAATCCGTTTCTTTTTACA
>MNRZ01000066.1 GCA_001916215.1 Clostridium sp. CAG:307_30_263 | reverse complement strand
CCTTATATTACTATTCAAAATTACCCTCCCTTATAATAAAGAGGCGAAAAATGCGATTTTTTTTAATTTTTCTTTTGTTTTATTAAATGAAAACGTTTTTGGTGAGTAAAAACTATTTAAAAACGATGAATTATGAGCAACATACATTATTATATTTTTCAAACAATAAAAATTCTTTTTTTAACTTGAAAAATGGTGTATAATAAAAACGCATTATTTTAGGAGGTACCTATGGAGAAAAAGTTTTATTTAACAACAGCGATTGCGTATACATCATCTACTCCGCATATTGGAAATGTATATGAGGCAATTTTAGCTGATGCTATATGCCGTTATAAACGTAAAGATGGCTATGATGTTAGATTCCAAACAGGAACTGATGAGCATGGTCAAAAAATTCAAGAGAAAGCTTTAAAAGCGGGTGTTTCACCTAAGGAACATGTTGATCATGTTGCGGGTGAGTTAAAAGCTATTTATGACATGATGAATGTCTCATATGATCGCTTTATTCGTACAACTGATGAAGATCATGAACGTACAGTTCAAGATATTTTTACCAAGCTTTATGAAAAAGGTGACATTTATAAGGGACACTACGAGGGACATTATTGTGTTGCTTGTGAATCATATTTTACGGAAAAGGATTTAGTAAATGGATGTTGTCCAGATTGTGGTGGGCCTGTTAAGCTTACGAAAGAAGAATGCTATTTTTTAAAGCTTAAACCATATCAACAAAGACTTATTGAGCATATTAAGACACATCCAGAGTTTATTCAACCTGAATCTCGTAAGAATGAAATGCTTAATAATTTCTTAAAGAATGATTTGCCAGATTTATGTGTTTCAAGAACATCATTTACTTGGGGTGTTCAGGTTCCTTTTGATCCTAAGCATGTTGTATATGTTTGGATTGATGCACTAGCTAATTATATTACCGGCTTAGGATATAGTGTAAATGGTGAATCTTCTCCATTATTTAAGAAGTATTGGCCAGCTGATATCCATTTAATTGGTAAGGATATTTTAAGATTCCATACTATATATTGGCCAATTATGCTTATGGCTTTAGATTTGCCACTTCCTCGTCAAGTTTTTGGACATCCATGGGTTTTAACAGGAACAGATAAAATGTCTAAGTCAAAGGGTAATGTTATTTATGCAGGAGACCTTGTTGAACTTTATGGGGTTGATGCGGTAAGATATTACGTTTTACATGAAATTCCTTTTGCGCAGGATGGTTCTATTACCTATGAACTTGTAACAGAAAGATACAATTCCGATTTAGCTAATATTTTGGGTAATTTAGTTTCACGTACAATGGCTATGGCTAAGAAGTATTTTTCGTCTAAGGTTTCTTATAAGGGTTCATTCTTTAAGGAAGAAGCTGAGCTTAAGAATGCTTTAGAACTAATGAAGGAAAATGTTAGAAAGCATATGGATAGCCTTCATGTTGGCGATGCAATTGAAGATATTATTATAGCACTTAGAAGAGCTAATAAATATATTGACGAAACAGCACCTTGGGCTCTTGCTAAGGATGAAAGCAAGATGGATGCTTTAGAGTCTGTCATTTACGCTTTGCTTGAGGCAATTAGAGAGGCTGCTATTTTATTAGAGCCATTTATTCCAAAGACAGCTGAGTCAATTTATAACCAATTAAATGTAACTAAAACAGGCTTTGATGATTTAGCCTTTGGAACAGTTCAAACGTATGAACTTGGTGAGGCTCAAATGTTATTTAAGCGTATTGATCATAAGGATATTGTTGCTAAGCTTGAAAAAATGAAGCCTCAAGTTGAGATAAAAGATGCTAAGCCATCAAAACCATTAATTACGATTGATGATTTTGATAAATTAGAATTATGTGTTGGTAAAATACTAGAGGCTAAGAAGCATCCTAAGGCTGATAAGCTATTAGTATTTAAGGTTGATGTTGGTACTGATGTACGTCAAATTGTATCAGGTATTTCTAAGTGGTATGATCCTTCAGATTTAGTTGGTAAGAAGGTTGTAGTTGTGAAAAATTTACAACCAGTTAAGCTAAGAGGCGAGGAGTCATGTGGAATGCTTCTTTGTGCTGCTGATGCTGCTGATGAAGAATTGGAACTTTTAAATGTTTTAAAGCTTAACCCTGGAGACGAAGTAAGATAGTTATGAGGTATACAAAAAAACAAGCCTTAGATGATTTATTTAGACTTGGTATAGTAATTATTTCAAATGCTATTTTAGCTATTGCAACGGTATGGTTTTTAGAACCTGCAAGATTATATTCTTCTGGTGCTACAGGTCTTGCACAGTTCATTGTGCGTTTGATTGAAAAATGTGGTGGACATTTTAATTTAGGTTTAATGATCTTTACTGTAAATGCTCCGATTGTAGTTGTAGGCTGGAGGTATGTTTCACATAGATTTGCTATCTTTTCAGCCGTTGCAATTGTTGTAAATTCTTTGTTTACAGCCTTTTTAAAAGGAAGTCCCTTTAGTTCATTAAGTGAAGATATAATAACTACAACGGGGGCTATTCCTAACTATGGTGGTATTCTTACTCTTGCCATTTTTGGAGGTTTGCTTGCAGGCTTTGCATCAGGACTTGCTTTAAAGTTTGGAACATCTACAGGTGGTATTGATATTATTGCTCAAGCATTTGCATTACATAAAGGTATTTCCATTGGCATTTTTACATTAGCCTTTAATGTTATTATCGCTGTTGTTGGTGGTGGAATATTACAGGGAAGCTTTATTGTAACGTTATTTACATGTGTTAGACTTATTTTAAATAGTCTTGTTATGGACAAAGTTCATACAGCTTATACCTATACAGCTTTAAATATTTTTACTACTAGTGGTGAAAATATTTCTAAAGAAATTTTAGATACCTTAAATCGTGGTTGTACAATATTTAAAGGAACTGGTGCGTATACGCATCAGGAACATACTGAGCTTTATTGTGTGTTATCAACTTATGAGGTTGACAAAGCTATTAGTATAATAAAAAAATATGATGATCATGCGTTTGTTGTAATTGCACCAATTAAAAAAGTATCGGGTAATTTTATAAAGAAAACGATTGTTTAATATTAAGTTAAAATGAAAAAGCAGTGTTTGTAGCACTGCTTTTTTTGTAGTCATGGTGTTATTGTGATTGCGCTATATATAATCTCTAAAGATGACCATCACGACGACAATGATTAGTCGTTAAATTATTCTTTTAAATTTCATTTTCTATAAAATGAGAAAAGAGCAGAGCTACCTACACTGCTCTTTTTCTTTACTATATAGTAAACTGTGACTTTTCTGGTTCTGTCACTAGTAGTATATTACTATGAGGTTGAACCAATTTCATTATCAACTGCGGCAAATACTAAGTTCGTGATTAAGACAATCTACGATAGTACTTGGCAGACATTTGATACTAATCCATCTTGTCAATTTGACTTTATTCTTAAAGAAATTGTAAAGACACCAGAATTTGAGGTCGATGCAGTATTAAAGGATAATCAAAATTATGCATGGAATACAAATGGCGATACAGCTGATTGCAAAATTATGGTTCAGTTAGATCCTCTTGAAATAACAGATTATGTTAACGACATTAAGCTTACTAATCCGACATCTAGTAGCTTGTTGTTAGCTAAAAATGCTGACGGTTCTGCAGCAAAAACTGAATATGACCAGACAAGTGCTGATCAAAAAACAATTGTAACAATTAGGGGAGGATTAGTTGGCTCTCAAACTGATATAGTTCTTGACTATTCTTCTGGAGCATTTGATATATTCTATGGTAACAATATGAGACCTACAACATCAAATCCTACCGAGAATGCTTACTATGTTGTTAAGAGCAAGGCTTCATATCCTATTAGTTTTGAATTTGGTGATTACTCAACTTATAAATCTGTAATGGAATCAAATGCAAGTAATCCTGATTATATGAATCAAAATAAAATGCCTACTACAACACCTGCTTTCAACCCTGCATTCACATTTGAAATTAAAACCCCAGAACCTACATATTTACAGTTAACTAATTCATCTACAGTTAAGTTTGTAAGCTATGAACAAGACTTTAGTTTAAATACGTTAACTTATACATATGATGTTTCAAATGACGATAGATATACAGCCTTAGCTTCTAAGACTGTAGCAGAAAGAAAGAATTCAATTTATAAATTAAGCCATTTACCTCAAAGAAAGACTGTTTCTGATTTATTAACGAATAACTTTGTAAATAATTTAAAACACATTGTTGTTTGTGATTCCAATGGAAATGTAATATTTGATGGAGCAAATGGTACTGATTTATCAACCGCATCAACGGATTATATTGGAACTGGATCATATATTTCTTTATATGACAGCGATGATAGCGTATCAAGACTTTTAATTGATTGCGTAGAAATTGTTGTAGTTGGTGATTTGGATGGAAATGGAATAATAGAGACTGCTGATAAAACAATTGCTAAGGATTTTGCAAAGAAATTTACAAAATTAACAGAGCCAGAAATAAATGCGGTTAAATACATAGCAGGTTTGACTGGTACCAAAGCAAAGATTGAAACAGCAGATGCAACAAACATTGGTGCAAAATCTAAGGATACACATGATCAACTACCTGATTATGAATATTATCTAGATAATATATTATATAATCAAAATTATTCTTTTTCGTCTTAATAATTTTTGGGTGACTGTTAATTACTAATGGTCACTCAAAAATAACATAAATTTTATTCATATTATGAAAGGAGTGAATATAATATGATAAAAAATATAAAGAAAAAAATTATATTATTCTTCTTGATTGTTTTATCTATATTTGGTTTAAATTCAATTATTAGTACATCAAAGATAGATAAAACTGTTAATGCTGCTGGAACAAATATTAATCAATGGGTAAGCATTGCTGGTACTAATGTGAAAGTTAAAGTATGTTATACCGAAGATTTATTTGTGGCAGAAGATTACTCAAATTGTATAACATCTGTTCCTACATCCGGCGAATTTTATATGACTGCGTTTGTTGATATAGGTACTTCTTTATCTAGTATGCAATTAGTGTGGGATTTGAATAGTACTGAAGTTGAATCTACTACGTCTATTTTGGGTATTGATGTTACAAATGATGGTAATGCGTTATGGGATAATACAACATTAGATGATAAATCTGATCAAGTAACTGGTAGTATTAGTAATCCAAGAAGAAAACCGTTTTCAAAATTACCAAGTTTACCTGGTAGAACAACTGGATCAAATTACATTGAAGGTAACGCTGAGAACTATTTATATACAACAGGAGTAACTGAACCATCCCCAATATTAACTAACTCACAAATTTTTTATGGTCCTGGTCAAACAACTGGTGATATATCTAGCGGAATATATGCAATATTTAAAATAAGGATAAGGTTAAATTCAGGTGTTACTACTTTTAGTTCAACCTGTACAAGTATGCGTGCAGCAGAAACTACTGGTGGTAAAGTATATGGTGAAAGTCCTAGTGATTTTAATGCTTCTCTAGGTGGTGCAGCTTTAAGTGATAATGTAGATACAACTGTTACAGCTACAAATGATTCTACAATTAAGAATGCAAGCTTAACAGAATCAAATACAACTGCAAACTTTAATTTTGATGCTACCGCAAGTACATCTACAACCTTTAAAGTTAAGGTAGATAATGGAAAAGGAAGTATTGATACAAGTACTATAAGTAGTAGTGGTATTACTCTCGACAGTCCTACACCAACATCTGATGGTTATTCATTCACATGTAGTAATACGCAAAGAGGTATTTTTTCAACTGTATCGTTTAAGGTTATTTCTGAATCGAAAAATAATTCAAAAACTTATACAATAAATGTACAAAGAATGCCTATTATTACAGGAATGACATTTACAAGTAATGGTGGTTTTGCAAATCCTATCATTACTACGAGCTCATCAAGTTCAACAACTGGAGTTGTAAGTTCATTTAATGAATTACCTAAGGGTACATATTATGTTTGGGGTTCGGCTTCTTTACAATCATTTAACGTAAACTATACATGTGATGCAAAAAGCTCATCTTACAATATTAATAATGGTGGTAATCAAACTGGAAATACTTTCACAGTTAATGCTAAAAGCTTTACAATTAGCTTAGGCTATGACGGTTCAAATAATGCTACTGAAGACTATGTATTTAACTATATGACGATTGCTGATAATGTTGGACTACAAAATGTTACAGGTACTGTAGCAGGAAGTTCTACAACAGCAACAGTCACATCGACATCAGCTACAGAATATAAAGCTACATTCCCTTATAAAGATGCAAATGGACATGTAATTACTTCAGCAAACATTAATGCTACGCTTACTACACCTTCTTTAAGCTCAGTTGAATATAGTTTTAATCAATCAAACTGGACTTCTGGTAGTGTAGCACCAGTTAGCTTTGCTAGTGGAAATACAACAACTGTATATTTTAAAGTAAAAGATAATTCGACTAGTGCAACTAAGATTTACACGGTTAATGTAGAAAGAACTGTAAGAGATAATACAGATGCTTCTGTAACTGTTACAAATGGTACTTCACAAACTGGCACATTAAATAGTTCAACTTTATCTTTAAACTTTACTTTCCCTGCAACAGCTTCTTCAAGTACAACAATTAAAATTAAAGTTGATGCTGGCAATGGAGAAATTAGTAATTTATCCTCAAATGTAACTAATAATGGTGTAAATAATGGAGAATATACATTAGTTTTAAATTCTTCGGTAAGAGGTAAATATGATGTAGTAACCTTTGATGCAGTTGCTCAAAATGGAACAACAAAAAAATCATATACTATTAACATTCAAAGATTACCTATTATCACAAATATTCAATTTACTAAGGTTGGTTCAACTGGAGTAAATCCAATTTTGACATCTGGTTCATCAAGTCAAACTGATTCTGTTGTAACCATCCCAAGTACAGGACTTCCTAAAGGAAATTATTATGTATGGATTCCAACTGGGATAACAAAGTTTAATGTAAGCTTTACTGCAGATGCATTAAGCGCATTATTTAATGGAAGTACTTACAATGACCCTGTTTCTGTAGCATCTACAACAATAAATGCTAATACATTTACTATCAACTTAAATTCAAGTGATGCAAATAAAACAGAGGTATATACATTTACTGTAAAGACAATGGTTGATCACACTAGTTTAAAAACAGTATCTGGTCGTGTTACAAATGCTTCTAATATTGGTCAACTATCAGGAAATGCAAGTACTGGATTTAAGCTTACATTCCCATATAGTGATTCAAATGGTAATGCTATTACAAGTGTTGACGTTTCACCAACTGCTACAGACCCAACCTTAAGTACTGTTTATTATAGTACAGATGGTGGTGCAAACTGGACACAAGTGCCAACAGTTGGATATTTCCCTGTTTCAATTAATACTTCAACTAATAATGCTAGTGTTAAGATTAAAGTAGAAGATAATTCTTCTCATAATTCAAAGGAATATGATGTAACAATTGAAAGAACTGTTAGTCATGAGGTAGGCACTGTTGTTGCAATTAGCGGGGCAACTCCTTCAACTGCAACACTTTCTGCTACAACTACATCTACTAACTTCACTCTTCCTGCAACTGCTTCTTCAAGTACAACAATTAATGTTACTGTTGATAGTGGAAAAGGAAAGATTGATTTATCAACGTTAAGTGGTGCAACTTATAGTTCATTGTCAAATGGAACTTACTCTTTAATTCTTGATCCGACAAATCGAGGCTCATTCTCAACAGTTACATTTACTGTAATTGCACAGGATGGTTCTACAAGCCAAGCATATACTGTAAATGTTCAAAGAAAGCCTATTATTACCAATATAACATTTACCAAGGATGATGGTCTAGTTGACCCAATTATCACTAAGGGTAGTGCAAATTCAAGTTCAAACCCTGTTACTAATTTTGTTGATTTAGCAGAAGGAACTTATTATTTATGGGTATCACCAAATGTAGCTCATTATTTAGTTAATTATACAGCTGATTGCGTATCTTCAACATATAATGGTACAGCTTATGCTAATACAACCGTACAAATTGGTACAACTGATTTAATAATTGTATTACTTTCAAGTGATTCTAATGTAAAAGCTACTTACAAATTTGTGTATAAGACGATAACTGCTAATACGGGATTAAATGATCCTACAACATCTGTTACAGGTACATCAACAACAGGTACGTTAGATTCATCTACCTTAAACTCAGACAATGGTAAAGATTATGTGGTTAAAGTTCCGTATCTTGATAGCCGTGGAAATACTATTACATCTGTTTCAGTTAAAGCACCACTGACTACACCTAGTAGCTCAACCCTTGAATATTATGATGCTTCAACTGGCACATGGAATACAATTACAAGTTCAACAGGAACACCTGTTGCAATCGATGGTACAACAAATCAAGGAAGTATTAAGTATAGAGTTACTGATAAGGTAACACATGATTTTGCTATTTATAATGTTACTGTTGAAAGAGAGGCTGCAGATACTGATAATTCAATCGCAAGTGTAACTGTTTATGATGTTACAAATAATAATGTAGTAAGAGCAGGTACTTGGACCGGTGATACATATACAATAAATAGTAACTTACCATATAATTCAGCTATATTACGTTTTGTAGTTACAGCTACAAGCCAACATGCTAAGCTAACAATTGAAACTCAAACATATGGTAATACAGCTTCTCATACTCATAATATTACTACAAAGAATCAAGCTGTTAAGGTTAAGATAACTGTAACTCCTCAATCTGGTCAAGCTGCAGAATACTACATTGAATATTATGTTGCAGATACAAGAAGTACTGATAGAACTTTAAATCAATTTGAGGTAAGTGATGGCTCAAATATACTTACACCTACATCTGGAATATTTACTCCAGGAACTGCGGCTCCATTAACACTTACTTATGATATTCCTTATAGTGTTAATTCACTAACTGTTACCGCAAATGCAACTGCACTTGGTGCAAAGGTATATGGTGCTAAATCAACAACTACATCAAAAATAGTTAATATTACGATGAGTACATTTACTACAAGTAGTCCATCAAAAACTTATAATTATTATGTTTACTCTGAGGATGAAAAGTGGTCTGATGCTTATACAATTGTAATTAACCGTTTACCTGCTAATGGTTCAGTTGGTCTTCAAAATTTAAAGGTTAATGGACAAGATGTATATGATACAAATGGTAATGCCTTTGCAAGTCAATTGTATACATCATCTCAAAATTTAGAGTATACATTAAATCTTGGTGCCGGAAGTAATTATGGTTCAACTGCTACCGTAACTGCAAATTTAATTTCAGGTATTGGTAATGCAAAATTAAATATTTCTCAAGATAATAAGCTATCATCTCAAAAGAAGGAAACAATCGTAGTAACTGCTACATCTGAAGATGGACTTGTTGTTGTAAAATATACAATTACTGTTTATACTGCAGATGAAGATAAGACAATTAGAGATTTCAGCTTACTTGATGCTGTTGCTTCAAATATTATAAATAATGTTGTTGGGTCTAATCCACAAGATTTAAAGGATGAAAATGGTAGTCAAGTATTTAACTTTGCTAATGGTGATACAAATGTAGTTGCGACAATTAATTATGCAAATAGAGAAATTTTCTTCCAGCTATTATTACAATCATCAGCTGCTAGAATATATTATAAGTCTGGAAATATTTGGAGACCAGTTACTACACAGGTTAATAATCAGCTTACATTAATTGAGGGCTCAAATAAGTATTCATTTGGTGTTATAAGTGAGCTTGAGTATTTAAAGACTGGTGGACAAAATATTGTTCCAACTGATGTTTATACATTTGATCTAACACTTAATACTGGAGATACTGAAAATCGTTTAGCAACATTTGCAGCTACTATTGGTGGAGTTCCAATTCCAGCTAAAGAAATATTATTTAGTCCTGATAGTGATAATATAATAATTCAAAATATTAGTAATTATACTCAAACTTCCATGATAATAACTGTCAATGTTACAAAAATGTCTGCTAAATCTAGTGTTTATTTTCCTGATGATTTATCAAAAGATAAACTAACATATACTCGCTCTCTTACATTAGCTAGTCAAAATACTGAAACATTTAGTATTATGTGTGCACCAGAGAAGGGAAGTAATAAGACTTATACTGTCAATGTGATAAAAGGAAGCGCGACATTAGATGCTAATAATGATATAGGAAATGTTAGTATTAGCGGTTCAAAGCATGGTCAATATTATAATCAAGTGCCAACTGCTACAAATCAAACCAATCCAGAAATTATTACATTAGATGTTGGCGATACAAAAACAACTATTAATGTTGCTTTACCAGCAGGTTCTAAAGCTAGTCCAAAATTAAATGTTAAATCACCTACTGATTCATCATTCCAATCTGTATCTTTGACTAATGGAAGCTATAATCTTGATGTTTCAACAAGTACAACTCAAGCATTAGAATATTTACTTGAGGTTTATGCAACAGCTGAAAATCAAACTGATGGAACAAAGTATTATATTAAGGTCATTGTTCCAATAACCTCTGATAATTCTGGTCTTGATAATATTACTTCAACGGACCCAGATGTTGTAATTAGTGATATTCCGGGAACTGATAATAAGTTAATAGAAGCTAAACCTGGTACAACTGATGTTCCAATTAATGTAACACCAGCTGATTCAAATGCTACAGTAACTATTACAACTCCAAATGGTTCAAATTTAACGTTTACACCTAACGAAACTGATTCATCACAAGGAATTGTTTCTGGTTTGAAGCCTGGAAATAATGAAGTTACAATTACAATTACAGCTCCAAATGGTGATGATTCAACTTATACAACAAATATTTGGGTTGATGAAAATCCTGATTTAGATAATATTGAAGTTTATGATGCTACTGATACTTCAAAATCATATGGATTAGATCCAATATATCAACAATCAACATTTAATTATGTTGTAAATGTTCCTTATTCAGTAAATTCTACAATTTTAAAGTATGCAATTTCTAATACAATTGATACTTCTAAGTTAAATATTAGATACTATCTTGGTTCATCATCTATTTCTAATACATTTAATTCTGCATTAGAAGCAGTTATTAACACAACAAATGACATAACTGTTAAATTGGTTGTTTCTCAAAATTATTCAAATGCAACACCTGCAAATCCTCTTGCAGCTGGTACAAGAACTTATACAATTGAGTTCAAAAAGGCTCTTCCTGGTACTGATCGTGATTTATTATCAATTAGTGCTAATGGAGATCCAGTTCCGGATAATGGTAATACACCATATGCTCCTGGTGAGTATGTGCTAGAATATGGTAGAAATCAGTCTTATGTTGATTTAACTAATATAACTTATAATGGTAAGTCAATTACTGTTACAAGTACTGATACAACATTAACTGCACTTACAAATGATAATAGTTCATATCGTGTAATGCTAAGTGCTGGTAAGGCTGTTACTGTAACCGTTATGGTAAATGCTGAAGATGCAACAGTAGCTCCAAATATTTACAAGTTTGTTTTAGTTGCTGCTAATAAGGATAAGGATGTTGCAAATCTAGAATTATTTGAAAATAATCAAACATATGTTGATATTAATAATAATTCATTAGTATTTAATGCAAATACTCCTCAATATCCATTCACAGCTAAAAATTCAACAAATGTATTAACATTAAGAATTACTAAGCCTCAATATTCAACTGTTGAAATTGGAGGCGTTGCTAAGAATGATTCTTATGGACAAACTACATATGATTATACAATTGATCTTTCTAACACTGTATCTCCTAATAAGTATACTGTTGATGTTAGATTGCTAAGTGAATATTATGTTGCTTATGGTCAAAATCAAGCAGATGCAAGTGATGCTTATAAGATTGAAATTGAGCGTCAAGCGCTAGATAATGATGCAACATTATCAAAGCTTGTTGTAACTATTGATGGTGTTGCTCAAACTATTTTTGCAACGAGAACACCTGAAGGAACATTTAATATTCCAAATGTTGGAAATGCTACTTCAATTAATGTAGAAGCAACTCCAACAAAGAGTACAACTAAGATTAATGGTTCATCTTCTAATCCATATACTAATTCATTTACTTTAGGTGGAAATACATCAAATGGATATAATTATCAAATTGTTCTAAGTTGTGTTGCTGAAGATGGTACACCTCAAAATTATGTATTAGAAATTTCACGTGGCCCTATTAATGCATCTGACGATAATGGAATTATTTTAATTGAGGTATTAGATTCAAATAATGCATATTATATTGCACAACAAGGAAATGCTGCAAATAATGTTCAACAATTTGATCAAACACAATTACCTTATACAATTACAATGCCATATGGTGCTAAATCATACACGATTAATGCACAAATTCTACAAGGCTCATATGCAAAGCTTTATATTACTGATGGTACTGGAAGCAATGATGTCCAAACCGCATCTCGTCAGTTCCAAATTGCATCAACTATGTATGGTACAACTATTACTCATAAGGTTTATGCTATAAGTGATAGTGGTATTAAAGGATTGGAATATACAATCACTATTAAGTTTGAAGAACCAAATGTTGATAATTCTTTAAAGAGTTTAACAGTTGATGGCGATGAGCAAATTACATCTACTACACCAAACAATCCGACATTTACGATTAGCAGACCTAATAGTGTTACAACTGTTGATATTGCTGCAATTGTAAGTGATTCAACTGCAACAATTGCATCTAATAGTCATTTAGGTCGTCTATCATTAGTAGAAGGTCAAAATGTATTTAATGTAACTGTAATTGCACAAAATGGAGATCAACAAACCTATACTATTATTGTAAATCGTGACTATGCAAATCCAACATTAATGGATTTAGGTGTAACTGGTGAGGCATTATTAGATTATGATACAAAGAAAGTAACTACATTTGAACCAAATACAACAAAGTATTTTGTAAGAGTTCCATATACAAAAGAGACTGCTGATATATATGCATATTCATCAAGTGTTAGCGATGTAATTTTAGGTACAGGAACAAAGAATCTTCTTGTAGGAGATAATAAGTTTACAGTTAAGATTACAAGTGTGCATGGTACTACAACTGAATATGAGCTTCATATTTATCGTCTTCCAGAAGAAACTATGAATGCTTCTCTTGATTGGCTAAAAGTATTCCAAGTTGGTGCTGATAAGAGCAATCTTATGGATGGTTCTGATCGACTTGAATTAAAGGATGAAAATGCTAAAAAGATTTCAGACGTATTTAATTCTGATAAGATTTACTATGGAGTTTATAATGTAAATGGTAAAGTTGGCTTATTAGATGTTAAGTATGACACTGTAGTTCATGGTAATGAATTTTATGATTCTCCAGTTGTTACTGTATTAGGTGCAGATAATCTTCATATCGGTAAGAATCAAGTAGTAATTCTTGTTACTGCACCAGATGGAATTCATCAAAAGGCATATGTTATTGAAGTAGAACGTGATGACATTGCTTATAATGTTCTTGAAGATCAAATTGAATCTGATGGATATACTCTTGAAAAAGTAGTAGACAAGCTTGAATATAATATTAACATTGGTAAGAAGAAGACATCTGAAGTTGATTTCTTATCATATATTGAAGCTTTAAATGCTACAGGCGATAATGCTGAACAAGAACTAGAAATTACTTATAAAACAAACATTGAAAATAATCCTGATGATGTAATTATTGAAATTGCAACTAAAGATGGAATTACAAAACAAGTTATTTTCCATGTTGAATCTACAAGTAATCATAATAATGCAGACTTCTGGACATTCTTCCCACTTATTATCTTATTAGTTATTGTCTTAATTATTTTAATTATGATTTTAATTTCTGTTAATAAGGATAAGTATGGAAAGATTACTAGAAAGGCTGACAAGAAGTCAGATAAGAAAGAAAAAGCAGCGAATAAATAAGTTAAAGGAGGATTACTATAATGTTAGATAAAGTGTTGTTTCAAATAGGAAGCTTCGAAGTAACAGTTTTAGTGGTCGTCCTTGTAGCCTTATTAATAGTCTTACTTGTTGCTGCAATGGCTTTTAGACAAAACTATATCATACAAGTAAGATTATCAAGGCTAATGGATGCTGAAAGTGCTAAGCATAACCACGAAGGTTTTGTTACATTATTGCGCAAACGCAAGAAAAAAATACTAAAGAACTCTCGTCAAGTTTCCCCAGCTATTGTTATCTTTTCGCTAGATAACCTTGGTGGGGTCTACGTGGGCTATAAAAATCAAAGACTTTTAATGCGTACAATTTCTGATGTATTTACAGAAGGTCTAAAAAAACAAGAATTTGTAACTCGTATTGACTTTTCTAAATTTGGTTTAATTGTAACTGATAGAAATCGAGAAGAGGTAAAGGAATTCATTTTAAAATGTATTGAACGTTTAAATGAAATAGAATTTCCTAATTATGGCTATTATACCTTTGATGTAACATGTGCTGTATATGAAGCGGTTCCTCTTGAAAATCCTAAGGATGAGGTTGCTCTTGCAATTCAAACACTTAAATATGCAGTTGTTAAGGATGGTAATATTTATTACTATTCGCAAGACGTTCTTGATAAGGTAAATAAGTTAGAAGAAATCAATGCTTCTAAAGAAAGTGCGATGGAAGAAGGATGTATTATTCCTTATGTTCAACCTAAGGTTGATTTTAAAACTGGTAAAGTTGTTGGTGGAGAAGTATTAGTTCGTTGGATTAATGATGATGGTTCAATCAAATATTTCCCTGATGAATTTGTTCCTTTGTTTGAATCAAATGGATATATTCGTCAAATTGATTTAAAAATGTTTGAAGCAGCATGTATAATTCTTCAAAATGCAAAAAACACCGGTCATGACATTGTCGTATCAACTAATTTTTCAAAACTCACATTAAATAGTTTAAGAAAAATAGATCAACTTCTTGAAATCACCACAAAGTATGGTGTTAATCCTTCAAGTATTGAAATTGAAATTACGGAAAGTGAATTTGTATCAACAAATCAAGCATTTACAGCTTCAATTTTAAGATTACGTCAAGCGGGCTTTAGAATTGCTATGGATGATTTTGGAAAAGATTATTCTTCATTATCATTACTTACAGAAAATCGTTTTGATACTATTAAGGTTGATAAATTCTTCTTTGAAAATAGCTTAGCTACAGACAAGGAGAAAAATATTGCCAAAAATATTATTAATCTATTATCATCAGTTGGTTGTAAGATTTTCCTTGAAGGAATTGAAACTTTAACATGTCTTGACTATCTTGCAACTGTTAATCGTCAGGTTTTATTACAAGGCTATTATTTTTCAAAGCCTATTCCTGAAGTTAAGTTCGAACAGTTCCTTGATACTATTTTCCCATTCAATTATCCAGTTGATAGTGATAAAATAAAGCCACAGGTTATTGTGCAAACGGTTGAAGTAGAAAAGAAGGGCGTAGATGCTACTGATACAGATACTAATAATCATACAACAATCAATGTCACTACAAATACCCAAAATGAAGCTCTAGATTCATTGAAAGCTCAAATGTCTGAAATGCAAAGGAAGTTTGAACAACAACTACAAGAACAGCGTGAGTTGACTCATAAACGAGATATAGAGCTTATGTAACAGCAGCTTGAATTTATTAAAAAGACACAAGAAATGCAAGCTAAGAATAAGCCTGTCGAGCTTGAAACTCAATTGATTGATAATCGTGAGGATGATAGAGTTAAACGACTTAAGGAACAACTTGATGAACTTGAGCGTGAACGCGAACGAGATCGTCGCGAAAGAGAACGTGAAAGAGATAGAGAGCGTGATTCTTATCGCGATAGAAGAGATTATGATGATTTACAACAACAAATACGCGATTTAAAAAATCAACAAAATAATAATGGTCCTATGGGATATCCATACCCATATCCTCCATATGCACCATATCCTTATCCATACCCATATCCTCAGCAGCAACAACCTCAACAAAATATAGATGTTGATGCTTTAATTGAGAAATTATCAAAGAAGCAAAAGGAACAGGTTGATAGTGCTATGGATGAAATGAAGGCTCAAAATCAATCACTTCAGGATCGTCTTGATGCTGAACGTAAAGAGCGTGAGGAACTTGAGGCTATGCTAAGAGATATCCAAACTAAGGGTGAAGAAGAGGAAGCTGATGAGGCTGAACAAGAGCGTGAGCAAGAAGAGGCTGATAAGGCTTTAACACTTGATGTTGATGCCCTTCCTGTTGATGATGATAACGATACAGATGAGGATGCTGATAACGATGCAGATGATGATACAAATTCTGAAAATGAAGAGCCAGTAGAAAAGTCTGAATTAACTCTTGAGCAAATCGAAGCCTTAGTTAAAAATTATCAGGATAGATTCCAAGAGGATTGGATGAGTCATGCTAAGGAAGAACTTCAAGGTGGATTTGATGAGCTTGTCAAAGGTTTAAGGTTCTATAAGCTTCAAAATGCTGAAAGAAAAACCTTTGTTGATAAGGTTAAAAAGCTTTCGCCTGAGGTTAAGCAAATATATAACATCGTAAAGAATGAATTTATGAAATATAATGGTGTAACTAATAAGCTTGCAAATTCTTGTGATGTTTTATATAAGGGTCGAAATCAAATTGCAAAGATTAATTTTACTAAATCAAGGGTAAGATTATATCTTGGACTTGATCCTAATAATGCGGAATATGCCAAAATTCCACATAAGGATTTATCAAACAAGCGTGCTCATGCTAGAACGTCATTCTATATGCTACTTAAATCACCACTTTCAGTTAAACGAGCTAAAAAGCTTATTGCTGATTTAATGGTAATGCATAACTGTGAGGAAAATTTAAATTATAAACCTATAGATTATGCGACTAAGTATAAATTCTTTAAAAAGGATCAAAAAAAGTAATTTAAAATATGGTTGTGAAAACTGCTTTTAAAGTAGAATTTCACAACCTTTTTCATTTACAAAAATGCTTCATAGAAGAAAATGAAAAAAGTTATAATATACAAATTTTATTGAATTTTATCAAAAATTTAAAAATCAAGAGTTGGTGTTGATAAATGCCACTGCTTGAAATTCGTAATGAAGGATAAGGAAATAGCTGATGTACTGGCTTACTAGTTGAAGAAGTAAATAATATGTAATAAAGAATATAGAGGTATTTAATAATACTGTTTTAATTAAAGAATACCTCTTTTTTTGCTTATAAGCATTAAAATGCCGAAATTTGCTAATATTTTTATTTAGTGTTATAATGTGTAATAGGATATTGATAATTTTAGCAAAAAAGAGGCGATGTTACGTGAATAAGAAATTTTTATATATATCAGCTAGTGTTTTAGTAGCTACTGCTGCTTTCCTTGCTGTTTTTTTACCAATAAAATTCAATAAAGCAAAAGATAATAATAAAATTACATCAGGAAGTTTGGTTAATGCAAATGGTGCTAAATTGAGCTGGGATGAACTTTTAAATGAAAAGTCTGATACTGATAGTGATAAAAATAAAATTGTTGTTGAAGAGAATGTTATTACTTATGTTGATTCAGCCTTAGATGGTGAATTGACTCTTCCTACCCCCATTGTAGGAATCGGCGCAAACGCCTTTAAATATTCTAAACTTCAAGCAGTTAATTTTAATGAGGGCTTGGTAACAATTGGTGTTGATGCTTTTTTAGAATCATCTTTAATAAAGCTTTCTTTACCAAGCACGGTAACAACCATTGAAAAGGATGCTTTTTGGAATTGTACAAGCTTAACTAATATTACATTAAATGATGGTCTTCAGGTTATAGGATATAACGCTTTTTATAATTGTCAATTTACCTCTTTAATAATTCCATCATCTGTAACGACTATCGAAGAAGGCGCATTTATTAATTGTAATAAAATCATAGGAACGGTTACGCTTCCTCAAAATATTACTGTAATAAAAAATAGTACATTTAAAGGCTGTAGCAGTGTAAAAGAGTTTGTATTAGGAAATGTTGAAAATATTGAATTTCAAGCATTTTTAGAATGTACATCATTAGAAAAAATTAATTTGCCTAGCACATTAACAAGTATTCAAGATGATGCATTTAGAGATTGTACTAAGCTTAGTACGCTTGCATTTCCAATTGCACTTCAAAGTATTGGCTCACACACCTTTGATGGTTGTAGATCATTAGAAACGGTAACCTTAAATCAAAATATTGCAAAACTAGGAGTTGCCACATTTAGTAATTGCATTAGCTTAAATTCAATTAATATACCACAAGCAATCAATTCAATCCCTGATTCATGCTTTTATGGATGCAGTTCATTAACAAGTATTGATTTAAGTAGTGTAGAAATAATTGGTTATAACGCATTTTTTGGCTGTAAGAACGTAACATTTGTATTAGATGATAATGAGAATGTTCATTATGTTGCATCAAAGGATAAGGATTTTTCTTCGTTAGAACAAATATCAAACGATAAATTTAAAGAATATGCTTTAAAAAATTATTATATAAAAAAAGTAGAGGGTAAAATCAATGAAAATAATTAAGAAACTTATTTCCTTTACAACAGTAATTTTTAGCTTATTTTTTATCATTAGTTGCTCTAAAACAGCTTCAACAACATCTAGCATCGAATTGTTAAATATCGAAGCTTCAGGCATTAATAATGAAACAGTTTATCAAGGCTTTAGCTATTCTAAGTCTTCATCTGTAATAATTACAGCCACTTTTAGCGATGGAACTGAAAAAAATGTAACAAATGATGCTAAATTTGGTAAAATTTCAACCTCAAAAGTAGGACCTGTTGAACAAAATGTAAACTATACATTTAATGGCAAAACAGTTTCTACAACATATGAGGTTTTAGTTTTAGATTACAGCTCACAACGAATTAATCTTGATACAGCTAATGTAAAAACAATTTATAATTTAAATGAAAAATTAACTCTTAATAATTTACGTGTTACAGCATTTTATCCTAATGGTGCTCAAATCAAAGTATCACAATATGATGTAGAATTAACGGATATTTATAATGTTAAATGCGATATTAATAAGACGTTTATTCATGATGGTGTTTATGATGTTAAAATTTCATATCAAAATTGTAATTCAAGTTTTTCGATTATGGTATATAATGATGAAATGACATCATTCCATTATAAGGTAAGTAATTCTCTTGATTATGAAAAAAATCAAAATGTTAATTTTTTAAATGGAAAAGATTTATTTAAGTCTTTATATGCTAATGTTTATATGAAGGGTGAGAATTGCACATATGACTATAATGCTTTGACATATAATGAAATGAATTATGAAGCATCTCTTAAAATTAAATCTTCTATCTCAAATGAAAAAACAGATGGATTAACTATTGCTGTTACAAGACCAGTTAAAGTTGTAATGCTTATAAGACTTGATGCAAATACATTATCTATTCGTGACAGTAGTGAAATGGTAATAAAAAGATATGGTATTACTTCAGGTGTTGGCTATGTAAGCTTTGAACTTGAAGCTGGTACTTATACTATTTCATCTGTTGATAGTTACGCCTATATTTATGATTTATACTTTGTGTATGATTCGGATTTAAATTTAAAAAAATATGATACGATTGAAATTGATAAATCATCTTTAAAGGATGAGTATCATTATAATGATTCATTTGATGTTAATAACTTTAAGGTTAATGGCATTATTGGCTCTTCTAAGGAAGTTCTTGATGTAAATAATTATAGAATTCAATTATATTATAATGGAAATGAAGTTTCAGACTTTAGTTTTGAGGGTGAATATCAAATAAAATTATCATATATAGGTAACGATTTATGCGATGAACCAGTTAAAAGATATTCTATTAATTTTAACTTTACAGATATGGATAAATTATATTTAAGCAAAATTGTTGTTAATGGGGTTTTAGTTGATATTTCTAAAAATCAATTTAGTTATTATATTATTGTTGATAAAGATATAACTGAAGTTTCATTGGAACTTGAAAGTGTTGGAGAAGGTATTATTACGGTTAATGGAATTGAATATACGAAAGGTATGAAAGTCTCAATAGGTAAAGAAAGTATAAAAATTAACGTAACGGATGGCTCTCGAACAACCGGATATGAATTAATAATTAGGGAATGACTTGGAGATGTTTGAATGAAAAAAATTGTCAATTGGTTTTTGTTTGTTGTAATTTTAGTTTGCATGTTAGTTGCATTTGGATTGATTATTTTCTACAATAATAAAAATTATAAAACAAAAATAACTGAGGTTTTAATGCATGATATTGTAATAGTTGATATTAATGCCATGTTGTAAGCCTAACTTTAAATAAGAATGAAGTATTGTTCTTTTGGAAAGATGAAATTATATGTATTTAGTAGAAATATCAACTATGTGCTTGCATTAAATGGATAATATAGCAAGTTAGCAATAACAATTTTTCAATATTTGAAAAAAATAAAATGAGAGGAGGATGTTGAGTTTTGTTATCTGCTCGACAAAATATATATGAGATATGGATTTTTTCCTAAAACGATGTGGAAGCTATTTAATGGAAGTTTTAAAAGACAGCTTAAGAAAGAATTATATGAACCTAAAGTAGGTACTGTAATGAAGAATGCCAAAAAACGCTATAAGGAAATTGTTGAATCAATTCAAGAGTTTGATAAAGGAGATAGATTCCTGTTTAATATTTTAAGCTGTGCTATGCTTTCTTCAGTTTTATTATCAGTAACAAATCATTATACAGTATCAGAAATTACAAGTTATTATAGTAAAGCTATGAATACAAAGATGTTAAGGAAAACAGTAAAGAAGAGTACTGCCTATACAGCAAAAGGTAGGGAGATATTAAAAAATCAGGCTAAAAATAGTGAACTTCAGTCTAATCCTTATTCTTGGGTATTTGAAATTCAAGATGGTGAAAATCTAAATGAATATACAGCAACCTTTAAAACATGTGGCATTTGTCATTTGATGAAGGAACTTAATCTTGAAGAATATATTCCTGCAATGTGCGCTTTTGATTATGATATGGCTAAATTAAATAATACCGAATTTTCAAGACAATATACACTTGCATCGGGTGGTCCTTATTGTGATTGTCATTATAAGCATAATGGTAAAATAAAAAAATAACAAAAATAAAGGCCGAATGAAAAAAAGGAAATAACAAAATAAAAAAGGTAATGAATTTAATGAAATTATTAGTGATTTTACTTTAAGTTGATTGCTTTCTTTTTAATATTTAAAATATAATATACAATTTTTTTATTTCAAAAATTGACAATTTTACCAAGAAAAAGTATAATAATTTATGCAAAGCAGTAGCAATACTGTGACGCAAAGCTATAGGGTCTTTCTAAGATAGCCAGTTGCACAAGCAAGGCTATCTTTTTTCATTTATATATGCTAAAATTGTTGTGGAGGTTTTACTATGCGTGTAAGAGATACAAAAATATATATATTATTGACAGCATTAGTGTTCTTAATGGTAGTAACATTTAATATTTTTTACATTTCAAGTTTTACCACCCGAGCAAAAGAATTAACTTATAGTGATGCTATTAATGAAACTAAAAGTAACTTGATAAGTGTTTCTGAAAGAATAATTTATTATGAGCATGAATTTGAAACTAGTAATTATACTAATGTTGAATTAATCGAAAATCCTAAGGATAATTATATGGGATTATTTGATTATTCTAATTATGGTAATGTAGCTACAGCTTTGTTAAACTCGCAGGATATAGAGACAATTAATGCAGTTAATAAATACTATTTGTATATTGTTATAGATGACAGGCTAGGAAGATTAGATTTAGAACGTATTTTTGAGCCGGTTTCAAAACAAGGCTTTTATCTATTTAAAGGCTTAAACGGAGAGTATGTATATAGTGATTTAAGCTATGATCATTTTTTTACATATGTAGCTCCTGATGATTCAGACACCTTTACAAATATGAAAAGCAAAATAGAAAATAAAGAAAATTTTGCCAATTTTGTTCGAATTGATGATGAAACCAAAATTGCATCTGGTATTAGTTTTGGAAAGGATTTTTATTTTTGTCAGTTTTTTGATTTGAATGAATATAAAACAAAAACTAAAGGTGTTGTAGTAATGGGCTTTATTTTGTCAGGTGTTATGGCATTAGGAATGGCAAGTATTATTTTGGTGTCAATTTATGCATTGCACAAGCAAAACAAGCTTATATCAATTTCAAGACGTGCTGCAAGACGCAGTGATGCTATTATTATTCGTGCGACAAGAAGTGGTCGTATTTTTGAAATAAATCATAACATTCCAGATTTAAATGGTAAAACATATAAAAATATTTTTGATTTCAAAACTGAAAATGATGAAAAATTTAAAGAATTAATAAAAAAACAAGATAATATCATGGCTTGTTTTGACGGAAAAGAAACTAAAAGATATATTGATTTTACAATATTTAAGTATAATTATACTTATTACCTTGTTGGTCGTGATGTAACCGATGCGTATTTAAATAATGAAAGATTAAAGGAGTTAACAAGTAAAAATGCTATAACAGGTTTACCTAATTATTTCTCCCTTGTGGCAAATTATACTAAAATTAAACAGGAAAGTTTAAATAGAGTAATTACATTTTTATTAATTGATTTAGTTGAACATGAAGAAATAAGTAGTGTATTTGGAACCCCGACATATAATGCAATTCTTGATGAGGTAGCTAGTCGTATTCAAAAAACAATCGGGCAAAACAATCTATATCAAATTGAGAATAATTTGTTTCTTTGCACGCTTAATGCTAATATGAAGGAAGAAAATGGAAAGATGATTGAGGATTTAATTAATAATCTTCATCAAACAATTGAAATAAAAAATAATACATTGTATGTTAAATATAAATTTTCTTCTTATGATGTCATAAATGTATCTAAAACAAATATTTCTCTTGACGATATTATTGATTCATTAAAGGTAACTCTTGATGTAGCCTTAAAATCAATTAATCGTGATTATATTAAATATGATGCTACAATTCAAAATATGATTAATCATCGTAAGCAAATGCAAGAGGATTTAGTTAAGGCCTTAGAAAATAATGAATTTATGATGTATTTCCAACCTCAATATGATGTTCTTGAAAATCGTATTGCTGGCTTTGAGTCATTGATACGTTGGAATAATCCTAAATATATTAACATCTCTCCTCAGGAGTATATTGAACTTGCTGAGAAGAATGGTTTAATTATTGAAATAGGTAACTTTATTGTAAAAGATGTATTTAAAAATGCTAAATTATTTGAACCATATGGAATTGCTATATCTATAAATGTTTCTCCAGCTCAGCTTTTCCAGGCCGGATTTGTTGGATTTTTATTAGAGGAATTTGAAAAGAATAAGCTAAAACCGGGCTCAATTGCTGTTGAAATTACAGAAACATTCTTAATGGAAAACTTTAGTGTTGTTATTGAAAAACTTAACATTTTACGAAATCACGGCTTTAGAATTCATCTTGATGACTTTGGTACGGGGTATTCATCCTTGCAGTATCTTAAGGAGCTTCCAATTGATACGATAAAAACAGATAAGGAATTTATTAAAAATCTTGAGAATGATAAGACTTCACAACTTATTATTAAAGGAATTATTGGAATGGCTAAGTCAATTAATTTATCCGTAATATCGGAAGGTGTTGAAACAAAGGGGCAAGCTGAAATTTTAAAGCGAGCAGGGACTAATTATTTCCAAGGATGGTTAATCTCTAAGGCTGTCCCACTTGATAAAGCTCTTGATATGGCTAAAAATGGTGTAGATATTAATATGAAAGGTAAGTGATATAATGCTTGCGACAAATGCGTTTAATATTGTAATTACAATTACCGTAATTCTTATTATTGGTAGTTTGATTTATTTATTAATAAGATTAATGCTTCATAATGAGGCGAGATATCGAGAAGATAAAAATATTCTTACGGCTGATATGATTCCTAATTCCAAGATGAAAGGAATAGTTGATAATTATATTGCTCGTGTTGGTAAATTTGGTTCTTTTTATGTTATGCAAATTGATATTGATAACTTTAAAGGGTTAAATGAATTATATGGTCCTTCAAGATGTGACCAGGTTTTGCAGGAGCTTTCATACCGCATTACTAGTGGGGTTGAGCATTCGGTTGTCTCTCGTCTTAATGATGATAAAATATTTGTTCTTGTTAAGGATGATGTTAATTATGCGACCGTTGAGGAAGATGTATCTAATTTAATTGTGAAGTTAAAACAGACATACGAAAATGGCCATCAAACACCAGTTAATTTAACTGTGTCTGTTTCAATTGCATTATATCCTACTTGTGGAACAACCTATAAGGCCCTTTTAAGATCACTTGAATTAACTAATTACGTTGTTAAACGTAATGGTGGAGATAATTACATGATTTACTCATCTGATATTGATAGTAAAGAAACTTCGAATATGGATTATTTCAATGAAATTAGAACGGCAATTGATGATGGACAATTTTGTCTTTATTATCAACCAATTATTGATATAAGACAAAAAAAGCTTTTAGGTTTTGAAACCTTTTTAAGATGGAATCATCCAACCCAGGGTGTATTAACACCAGATAAATTTATTAAGATGCTTGAAACTAGTGGAGATATTAATTATATCTCTAAATGGGGTGTAGAGCAAATCGTAACTAAAATGGGTGAAATCCAATCTCACATTGGCGCCAATGATTTGATATACACGAATAATATTTCAACTAAACAGCTTATGTCAGATACTTTAGTAGAGGAACTAAAAAAGCTACTTCATAATACTAAGGCAAATCCTCATAAAATAGTTTTGGAAATTGAAGATTATATGATGTATGATAAAATGGATCAAGTAAAGCTTAACTTATTAAGACTTAGAGATTTGGGCTTTAGAATTAGTGTTGATGGTCTTAAGCTTGATTATGCAGCCTTATCTCAAATTGAAAAGGAACCAATTGATATTATTAAACTAGATAGATCATTCCTTAAGGATATTAATAATAATAAAATGAAGGAAAAATTTGTTGAGATGCTTGTAGATTCAGCTGAACACATGCATCGTATGGTAATAGCAGAAGGTGTTGAGGTATATGATCATATTTTATATCTTGAAAAAAATAATATTCAATATGGTCAAGGTTATTATTTCTCAAAGCCTTTTGAAGATAAATTTGTTTATGAGTTCATTGTTAACAAGGATTTTGAAGATAAATTAGATTTAAAGCATGCTAATTTGGTAGCTAACAATTTGAGTGAAGCTAAAGAAGTAGAGACTTTGCAAGAAAAAGCCAATACCCAAAAGCAAGTCGATGATGAAGGCTCATCAGATAATATAACAATGTAATTAATAAAACCTCTAGTATTTTTGCTAGAGGTTTTATTATGTGGATTAAGTTAAATCATCGTAAGAAAAAATAAAAAGATTTTAAGCTTATTTTTTAACTCTATTTAGGTAAAAATGCCCTTTTTGGCCTTTTTTTGAGGAAAAGTGGTAAAAAAGTATAACAGAGTGATACTTTTTAAATAATTTTTCGAAAATATAAAACTTTATAAATATTTGACAAAATTTAACACTAGTGCTAATATCAAATTATAAAATATTTTATACTATTTTTAGTTAATTTGGAGGATATATGAAAGCTTATAATGATGATAATCGCTTTTTTAATTTAAGGTCTGATGTTTATTTTAAACATTTCTTTTCGGTTAAAAAGATGCTAGCTATTTTCTTGTCAAATCTATGGAATCAAAATGTAAAT
>MNRZ01000065.1:56574-78242 GCA_001916215.1 Clostridium sp. CAG:307_30_263 | reverse complement strand
ACTATTTCAAAAAGACGAACAAATAATGAATCAGCAATCCCAACTATTAAATCAACAAGAAAAGATTGTATCCTTAGTTAAATTATTAAAATCGCTAGGTAAAACACCCTTAGAAATCAAAGAAGCTACAGGTCTTACAACTGATGAGATTGAAAAGATGTAATAAATTTACATATATTGGATTTAATTGTAAGTAAAATTGATTTATACTACATTTAAATACCTCCTGTTTTTTAATGTTTTCATGTCAACATCATTATAGAACAAGAGGTATTTTTTTAATTCATATCTATTCTAAGATTAAAAAAAACATTAATTTCGAGATATTTGTCTTTTTTTTACAAAAAAACTATGATTTTGATTAAAACGGTTTTAGTCGATAAAATATATGAAAACGCTTTACTTATTTTTGAAAGTATGATATTTTTAGTATATCGTGAAAAGAAAAGAGTAAGGAGAATTAAATGTGAAAAAGAAAAAGATATTAATAGGAGCTTTACTTGCTACGGCAGTAATTGGTGTATCATCATGTAGTTCAGATATAATACCGACAACTTCAATAACACCAACTCAAAGTCAAGAACCAGAGGTTATTAAAAAAACAATAAGCTTTGATTCTCAAGGTGGAAGTAGTGTTATATCAGTAAGCGTAAAGGTTGGAGATAAGGTTACAAAGCCAAATGCTCCAGAAAAAGTAGGTTATACTTTTAGTGGTTGGTATAAAGAGGCATCATGTGTTAATGAATGGAATTTTGAAACAGAAACAGTTTTAGGAGATACTACATTATATGCAAAATGGACAGTTGTAGATAATCCTACTCCAAATCCAGATCCAACTCCGCTTAAATCATTTACAATTAAGTTTATAACTAATTGTAGTGATGTAGTTGCTGATGAAGCTATAAGTGAAAATAATAAAATATCAATGCCTAGCAATCTTCATAAGGATTGTTATACCTTAGTAGGCTGGTATTTAGATGAAGCTTATCAAAATGAATATGATTTTAATACGCCTGTCACATCTGATTTAACTTTATATGCTAAATGGGTTGTATCAGAATACAAGGTTACATTTAATGGTACTACACTTCCCGATGTTGAGGTAAAACATGGAGAACGTATCGAAAAGCCTTCAAATCCAACTAAAACAGGTTACACTTTTGTTGGTTGGTATAGTGATAATGCTTGTACAACTGTATTTGATTTTGAAAATACTATAATCACTAAAGATACTACTATTTATGCATTATTTAAGAAGATAAATGATTCATCAGATATTGATGATAAAGGTAATGGCTCTGGTAATGTTACAAATCCCGGAGATATTGAAGTAGAAGCTGTATCTGGTGCTATGGAATCAGGCTATATTACATTCAAAAAATTAAATGGTGTTAATGAATATGATTATTATTTTAAAGATGATAATGGTAATTATAGTCTCGTTGATGAAAAGATAGCTTATACAAGAGCTCTTTCATCTTCTACAATGCGAGTTGATTTTACAGGACTTCAAGCAGGAAGCTATGAAGCTATGATATTACCTCATGGTAGTACAACTGCTGTTGGTACATCAGTAGAATTAAATGTTATTTCCTATGATAGGAGTGGCTACGCTCACTTTAATTATACAAATGGTGTAGGAGCTTATAATGATAATGGTACATTAAAAGAAAATGCAATTGTTTTATATGTAACTGATGAAAATAAAAATGAAGTTGAATTATCATATGGTGGTACAACTGTAAGAGGTATTGGTAATATTTTAAATTCTGTCGGTGCTGATGTTGGTGGTGGTAAAGCTAACAATGGTGGTGTTGCTAATACTAATCAAGGTATTATTAAAAAATTAGGTGACGCTAATATACCTTTAGTTATTAGATTTGTAGGATGTGTATCTAATACAGGCTTATATAAAAAGGGTTCGTTTAGTGCAGCATCTAAGCCACTTATTGAAGGATTGACGATTTATGATTCTTATGATAATGGTGGTACCACAGGTGATAATGGTCATATGGCTCGTATTAAATCTGGTAAAGATATCACGATTGAAGGCTTAGGATCTAATGCTACTATTGATGGTTGGGGATTTCATTTTATGGCAGAAAGTTCATCTCCAACCTTAGGAAAAAGCTTTGAGGTTCGTAATTTAACCTTCATTAATACTCCTGAAGATGCTATTGGTATGGAAGGAATTCAAGAAACAAAGAATGCGAATTCTAAAATTTCTGCTAGTGTTGAAAGATGCTGGATTCACAATAATGAATTTTATGGACCATCTATTTTAAACGCTGCTGAAAGTGATAAATCAGAAGGTGATGGTTCATGCGACTTTAAGCGTGGTCAGTATTTAACTGTAAGCTATAATTATTTTGAGGGTTGCCATAAGACTAATCTTGTTGGTTCAGCTGATTAATCATTACAATTTAATTTAACCTATCATCATAATTATTGGAAGCTATGTAAAGCACGTGGTCCTTTAACAAGAAGAGCTAACGTTCATATGTATAATAATTTATTTGAAGGTCAAACAGATTATGCAATTAATACAAGAGCAGATGCTTATATCTTCTCTGAATCAAATATGTTCTATATGTGTAAGAACCCATTTAGAGTCGATGGAGGAGCAATTAAGAGCTATAATGATTTTGTAGCAAGTGCTTTATATCAAAAAGGTGGTGCGACAGTTGTAAATAACAAGACTGATGTTGTATCTAATAATTGTCAATATATAGCTGGCGGTATTAAATATAATGATTTTGATACAAATGAAAAATTATCATATATCGCAACTGGAAATTATGATATTCAAACAAATGTAACGGATGCTAGAAAGGTTATTAAGGCTTATTGTGGAGTTAGAAAGGATAAATCTATTGCTCCTAAGGATGTTACAATGAATGACATTTCTATGTTACCTAGCGGAGTTACGCCTAAGACTATTTCTTCATATCCGGCAGAAGAAACACCAGGGAAAGTTAGTAAAACGGTTTATGCATTTAAATTAGAACACGCTGCTAGTGTAACTGTTTCATATGCTTCTGATGCTTATACATCAACTGGCGTTCTTATAAATGAAGCTGGAGAAGCGCTTTTAACTGCAAGTGGTACAGTGATTCTTGAAGCTGGCACCTATATGATTCAACCTGTTAATTTCCAACCAGGTGATAGTGCTAAAATGACTATGGGTACATTTAAGGAAATTACAATAAATTCAATTAAGTTTGAAGAGTATAATTCTGAGGAATTAAATCAAAATATTCTTAAATCTTATAATGATGCTGTATCGCAAATTCCAAATGAAATTAAATATGATGAAAAGAGCTTAAATGCGATTAAGCATGCGATGAATTGCTATAATGCATTGAAGGATGATCAAAAGGTAACTGTTTCATATGATATTGTTGAAAAAGCATATAAATCATATATTTCCCTTGGTAAAGTGCATGTTGAAGAATTGATTGATGCGATTGGTGAAGTAAATGAAAATAGTGGAGATGCAATATCAAGTGCTAGAAGTGCTTATAATTCATTAAAAGAATTAGACGGAAATATGCAAATTTCAAACTATAATGTTTTAGTTTCTGCTGAGGATGCTTTTGATGGATATGCTGTTACTTATTGTATTAATAGTATTAATAGTATTGGTGAAGTAACCCTAGCAAGCGAAAACTTAATTCAAACGGCAAGAGCAGCATATAATTCGTTAGATGATGAGCAAAAATCTTTAGTTACAAATTATAGTACTTTAATTAGTGCTGAAAAGAAGTATGGTGATTTAATTTAAGCAGTTAATGTAAATGAAGCCCTTAATAATATCGATTTAAAAAATCTTAATGATATGAAGGCTTTACTTGAAAGCTACGATGGTTTGTCATTAGATGCCAAGCAATATGTAAATTCTACAAAGATAAGTGAGGTTAAAACTACTTATTTAGTTAAACTTATTGATTCAATTGGTATGGTTACATCTTCAAGTGGCAAAACAATAAATGAGGCTTTAAATTTATATGATACTTTAACTACTTCAGAAAAAGCTTTAATTACTAATTATCAAATCCTTCAAGATGCTAAAACTTCTTATGATGAAATAGCTTTGCAAGCTCATAAGATGACATTTGAAAATGGTACAACTGATCCTACTGGTTTCTTTACTATAACAAATGGTAATCTTAAAACGACTACTAAGGAGTATAATGGTGTTAAATATACTAAAGCATTAAAGATTGAAAGTAAGACGATAGTTAATTTTACTGCAACAGCTGGATCAAAGCTTACAATCATTTCAGACGGAGCTAGTAAACAAATAAAGATAAATGGAAAAAGGTATACATTTGATGCAAATGGTATCTTAACTGTTGAATTATCTGCGGGTGAAATTACAATTTCCAAGGATGACTCAATGAACGTATTTGCATTTATTGTAGAATAAAATTTAATAATAGTAAAAGACATTGATAGAAATAAATCGATGTCTTTTTTTAATCAATATTAATTTGATAAGTTAAATTTAAAGCTTTAGAGCAATGTATATCTTTTTTGTTAAAAAATGTTATTTTCAGTATACTTTACAAAAAACAAACTAAAATAAATGTGAAACATTGGTAAAAAAAGAAATATATGTTGTAAAAATGTGTTATAATTTCAAAAAGAACGCATTAATTTTGAGAGTTGTTTTCTTAGAAATATGCCATTTGTGTGGAGGTCTAATATGAGAGATTATGATGAAATAATAAGTACATTGACGGAAGATGAAAAAATTCAGTTAGTCTTAGCTAAAACTAGTTTTACCAAATAGCTTTGTGATAGGATCGAGGATAATTTATATAGTAGAAATGATAATTTTTTAGGACTATTTACAGAAGATGGCCTACAAGTAACCGATTCAAATGGATATATTATTGCAAATAATATTAGATTTGATGAAAATAATACTTTAAAATTATATGCTAAATATAATTAATAAAAATGCATCTTAGACAAGGTGTATTTTAATAATTGTTAAATAGTAGTTGAAAAAAAGTAATTATAGTTTTATAATACAAAATGCTTTAAAAGAGGTGTTAATGTGGAAAATACAAAGGAAATTGATTTAACAAAGGGTAATTTATTTTTAAAAATTCCTAAATTCGTATTGCCTTTAATGTTAACAACAATATTTCAACTTTTATATACTACAATCGATTTATGGTGTGTATCAACATTTGGTGATGGTGCTATTTCGATGTCGGCGATTGGTTCAAATAATGCGTTAATAAATTTAATTGTAACCGTGCTAGTATCACTTGCCACTGGAGCTAATGTATGTATATCAATGGCCAAAGGATCAGGTGATCAAAAAAGAGCTAATCGTATTTTACATACAGCATTAATTGTGGCAGTAGTTGGTGGTGTTGGCGTAGGACTATTTGGCTTTTTTATGGCGCCTATTTTATTAAAATTGATGGATACGCCGTCATCAATTATTACGAAGGCCACAACCTATTTGAAAATTTATTTTTTAGGTGTACCAATGCTTATGGTTTACAACTTTGGTTCGCAAATGTTAAGAGCCTTAGGTGACTCTAAAAGACCAATGTATATTTTAATTATTTCTGGATTATTTAATGTATGTTGTGATTTACTTTTTGTATGTGCATTTAAAATGGATGTAAAGGGTGTTGCGATTGCGACGGTTATTTCTCAGTTTGTATCAGCCTTCTTAACGATTGGTTGGTTTATAATTAACAAGAATGGCTTTGTTAGACTTAAACTTCAAGAATTAAAGGTTTCTAAAAAAGAGCTTTTAGATATATTACGAATTGGACTTCCTGCAGGTCTTCAGGGCTTGGCCTTTTGTATCCCTAATGTTTTAATTCAATCATCACTATATACAATTAAGGATTATTATATAGATGGTGTTTTAATATCGCAAGATGAAATTGTAGCAGGTGCTTCCGCCTCTGGTCAAATTGAGGGTTATATCTTTGCGATGCTTGATGCGTTTGCCGTAGGTCTTATATCATTTACAGGTCAAAACTTTGGAGCGAAGAAGAAGGAAAATATGCGTAAATGTTATTGGTATAGTATCGCTTGGATGATGATTTTCTGGGTCGTTTGTGCTATTTTATGTGCTACAATTCCTAATGCATTATTATCTATTTTTATTAAAGAATCTGAGGGAATGGTTATTTCAAGTGCGATTGCAGCAGGTCGTCAGCGTTTATACATTATGGGATTTACTTATTTTCTTGATGGTTTAATGGATATTAATAGTGATTATTTAAGAGGTATGAAGGTTTCGACACCACCTGCTATTATTACTATGATTGGTTGTTCAGGAACTCGTATTTTATTCCTTTTAACCTTGTTTAAGACAACAACCTTCCATACTATTTTCTGGTTATATGCAGCCTTCCCAATTAGTTGGATATTGGTTAATTTAGTATATATACCAGTGGTATTAGTTAGTGAAAAGAAAATGTTTAAATTAATCGAAGAATAGCACTCAATTGGGTGCTTTTTTTGTGGGCTAAAAACACAATTTTTTTAATACAAATCAATTTTGTTAATTGAAAAAGTAAATTCCGCTATGAATAGTAGAAAAAACTAAAAAAAGAATTAAGGAAATAAATAAGAAACTTGATTCAATAAATTATAGTGCCCGTGATTTAAATAAAAACGTGTTAATTAATGTAGCTCTTGCAAGGAGAAATATGGTTGATTCAATATATAAACAAGCGATGCTTGAAGTAGTTGCTACGACATACTCAGATACAGAAAACATTGTAAATGGTGGTAAAGTAATGAATATGACATCAAATGATATTGCAAAAGTGATTAATTTAAAAAGAGCATGGGAATTTATTTTAAATGATGGCGTAATATCCTATCCTACAAATTATGCTATTTTATGTTAAATTAATTCTATCATAGAAGATGGTTTTTCTTGTGTAGCAGGAAGATTAAGAAGTGTACCTGTTACAATTGGTGGCTCTACATATATGCCTCCTATGCCTATTGAACAAATGATTAAAGATGATTTAGATAAAATATTAAATTTAAATATTGATGTTATAGATGTGACGATAGAATTATTACTTTACGTAATGAAAAAGCAACTATTTTTAGATGGCAATAAAAGAACAGCTGTTATAATAGCTAACCATTATTTGATAAGTCATGGTGGTGGAATTATTGTTGTTCCGGCTGAGCTAGTATCCGAATATAAAAAATTATTAATATTATATTATGAAGACAGAAGTGATGATATAAAGCTATTTCTCAAAAACAAGTGTTGGATAAATGTTTAAATATTTTTAGATGAAAAATACTTTGATGATTTCTAATTTATTTTTTTTTGAGTTTTTTTCTGCGAAAATTGGGAGTGCGTTGAAATGTACAATTGGTTTTAGAATAAAAGCATTAAGAAATACTAAAGGAATATCGCAAGAAGAACTTGCCGAGGTGTTAAATGTATCTCGCCAAACAATATCGAAATGGGAAAGTGATATTGTTAGTCCAGATATTAATAATATTCAAAGCTTAAGTAATTATTTTAATGTTAGAACCGACTATACAATAAATGGAAATGAAAAAGAACCAAAGTCTTTTCCTGTTTTCTATATTATTTTTATTGTTGTTGCATTTCTTTTAATTTTATTAGCTATAAATTTATTAATTATAAATAAAGGCGCGTCAAATGTATTATCGACAATTAACATAAGTTTGGAAGTTGTTTTAATTATTATAGGAGTTAGTATTATTGCATCCATATTATTAATATATAAGCATAAAAAATAAAATTTTAAATAATGTATTTATAAAAAAGTAATACCTTTAAAATGTCAATTTGCCACAGTAAATATTATAAAATAAGAATATCAGTGGCAAATTAACAAAAAAACACTTTGTAAACAAATATTTACCTCGTTGTAAACATTAATTGGTTGTTTGAAATTCATTTATCATTATACTAGCCTTAAGGAGGTTAATATAATGAAAAAAATAATAATCATTATAAGCTTGATAATTATAACTTCACTTGCAGGATTTAGTTTTATATATTCAATTATTAATATTGTTAATAAAGAATATATAACAGGAGGCTTTTATTCTTTAAAAGGCTTAATTAAACAATTAAAACAAGGCACAAATTAAGTTTTGTGTCTTTTAGTTTGATAAAAGTTAGAAAAGACAAACTTTTTAATTGACATCATCAATTTCTAGTAATATAACATGCACGTAGGTCAGCGACCTTCTTTTTTAATGTTGCTGTTAGTCTTACCTAACTATGGAGGAATGGTATATGACATCGTCAGAATTAAATTACTTAATAAAGCTTGATCTGTTAAGAAAAGATAATGAGATAGTTAGAATGACGATGCTTGCTAAAGAGGCTGGCGTTTCTAAGCCTAGTATGCTTCAGGCTTTAGAAAAATTTGAAAAAATGAATATATTAAAAAAGGATGATAAAAATATTCTTTTTACTGAAGAAGGTAAGAAAATGTTCGATGATTATAAGCTTTTAGTTGATTATATAGCTAATCATTTTATCGCTCATTGTCATACTAAAGTAGAACAAGCCTTAGATGATGCTATAAATGCGGTATGTGCAGTAAGTGATGAATGTAGAAATGGACTTACAAATTTTATTAAGCAAATGGTTAGAAAATAGTTTTTATATATTTATGAGTTAGGTATTCCTAACTATGGAGGGGCTATGTTATTAAAGTTAAAAAATATTGGAAAGATATATAATTCAAATGATATTTTAACAATTGGTATTAGAAATATTAATCTTGAATTTGATTATAATGAATTTGTTACAATTGAGGGTGAATCAGGAAGTGGAAAGTCAACCCTTTTAAATGTTATTGCGGCTAATGATTCCTATGAAGAAGGAGAGCTTTATTTTAACGGAGAGGAAACATCTCATTATTCTAATGCTGATTGGGAAAAATATCGCTCTAATAGTATCGCTATGATTTTCCAGGATTTTAATATTATTGAAAACCTAACTGTTTTAGAAAATGTTGAGCTTGCGCTTTTAAGAATTGAGTCAAAGAAAGAAAGAAGAAAAATAGCGTGTGAATTGATTAAAAGAGTAGGGCTTAAAGAACAAATGCATCAGCGTGGATCTAAACTATCTGGTGGTGAGAAACAAAGAACGGTTATTGCTCGTGCTCTTGCGCAGGATTCTCCTATTATTTTAGCAGATGAGCCAACGGGAAATCTTGATGTAAAAGCATCAAGAGAAATTGCAGCCTTACTTAAAGAGGTTTCAAAGGATAAGCTTGTTATTGTTGTAACCCATAATCCGGAGTTTTTTGAAAAATATGCTACAAGAAGAGTTGAAATATATGATGGTTCTGTTAAAGAAGATAAAGTAATTGAAAAGCCTACAAGTCAAGATATTAAAATTAATGTTCCTTATATAACGCCTAAACAACAAATTAAAAACACCTTTAGAATTGGCTTTTTAAATTATAAATCAAGGCCTAAATTTACAGCTTTAATGAGCTTAGCTTTATGCTGTATTGCTGCCTCGTTATTTGCTATTATGGCTCTAATGATTGAGTATTTAGTTCTACCTTTAAAAACGTCTTTAGATGACGTTGGGGTTGAAGGAAAGGTAATTATATCAAATACGGATGAAAACATATCTTTAGATAGCTTAGATGAAATATGTTATAAAACAAAGGCTAATTATTTTATGTATAATCGTGATATGTCAGAATTTAAAATTAATATTCCTAAAAGGAATTCAATGTATAAAAGCTATGAGATAACATGTATTTATGATCCTATTCATCATTATGTAAATGAAGGTGAGGGATTGCTGATTATTCCTTCGGCTTATATAGCTGATTATGATGAAATATCTTCTCAAATTACCAGTGCAGGAGCAGGTATTAAAACTATTAATGTTTTATCAAGTAAAGCTGAATCAGAATTAGTCTTATATTTATCATATAACGATATGGAAAATAATGGTAAAAAAATTGAAGCGATTAATACGACAATGCGGATTGGATCAAATACAACAACTATTTATTCATTCGAAGAGGATAACACGCTTGAAGACGGAAGTATTAAGCTTGTCAATTCTAGTTTTTATAATGTGAAGGAACAGAATGTTGTTTTAGATATTGCACCAACTAAAATGTTTGTCATTTCTGATGATTCAGAAACTGATAAAACTACCAGTGGTATTATTGTTAGAATGAGTTCTAATGATTATAAAAATATTTTTGCAAGTAGTAAAGCTTCTAAACAAGCAGCTATTTATTTTGCATCTGATGAAATAGCTTATGCTGCAATTAAGCTACTTCCTGATGGCTATATTGGTATGCTATCAAATGGTAAGGTATATGTTTTAAATGCATCACAAAGCTTTGCAATGAATTTAATGTGGTATGGTTGCTTATTACTTTTAAGTGTTTTGCTTGCAGCTGTTTTATATGCAATATTTATGCGCAGTATTAAAATCTATCTTTCAGACTTTGCGATTTATAAAACACTTGGTATATCTAGCAGGGTATCACAAGCTTCATTATATGTGCAAATGGTTTTAATTTACTTGCCAACGCTTGTGTTACTTCCAATTATTTCTCTTATTGCAACAAAAATTAAATATCTTGCACTTCCTTTTATAAGTGTAGGTAATTATTTTTTCATTGAAGGCTTATTACTATTTATTATTCTTTTTGTTGCTTATGGTTTTAATAAGGGTATAGCAAGAAGTAAGATAAGTCAGGTTTTAAGGAGGGGTTCAAAGTGATAGAGGTTAAGCATTTATCTAAAACCTTTGGCTCTAGGTTTACAAGAAAAAATTGTGTTTTAAATGATGTTTCCTTTAATTTGCCAGATAAAGGCCTTGTGGCTATATTTGGTAAATCAGGATCTGGTAAAACTACCCTTTTAAATATTATTGGTGGTCTTGACCTCCAAGACAAGGGTGAGGTTATTATTGAAGGAGAACGTATTACTAACAAAAATAGAGATAATATTCGAAATAAAAAAATTGGTTTTATTTTCCAAAACTATTATCTTGAGCATGGCTATTCAATTGGTCAAATTATGCATAATTCTATGAAGCTTGCAGGATTTAAAGATGAAGAAGAAATAAAAAGAAGAACCGATGAAGCTTTACGACTTGTTGATTTGGGAAAATATCAGCATAAAAGTGGTGATGCCTTATCGGGTGGGCAGAAACAAAGAGTTGCGATAGCTCGTGCATTAATTAAAGGGACGAATATTATCCTAGCAGATGAGCCAACTGGAAACCTTGATGCGGAAAATACCGTTAAGGTAATGGATATTTTAAAGGAAATATCTAAAACAAGGCTTGTTGTGCTTGTAACGCATGAAACATCTTTGATTAATCGTTATGCTGATAGTCATATTGAGTTAATTGATGGTGTCCTTCAATCTGATACAACAGTCCTTGATGTAGAAGGCTATAAACTTGCAAGTGATAAAGACATGGATGTTCCGATGTTTTTACAAAGTGATGCTAAGCATACAGGCCGTCTATTTAATATTAAAAATATTATTTATAATTTATTTCATAATGATGAGGAGAGGAAGGGCAATGCCTTTAAAAGATTATTCTTAGCATTCATGGCCGTGTTTATTGCCTTCTTTACCTTTATGCTTAATGAGGCAATTACAAGTAATTACGAGCATAAGTTAGTTGATTCTAATTCTGTATATACTAATTTAAATACTTACTCGGAATTATCAATGATTGATAAGAGCCTTTATAGCTCAATCGATTTTTTTGATTTGAATCAAAGAGATGGAGTATTCTCATATAGCAATGTTGAGTCAATTGCTTCTTTACATGAATCTTATTGTCCAAGGCCAATTGAGAAGGATAAAACATTTGATAATTTATATGGAAAGATGCCACAATCTGGTGAGGTTTTAATTTCGAGTGCTCTTGCAAATAGCTTGAAGCATGATTTAAGAATGAAGGAGCTTAATAGCAATGAGGCTATATTACAGCTTCGCTTTGATAACGATTATAAAATTGTAGGAATTATTCCGTCAGATGAAAATGAAGTATGGTTTAAAAAGGTTGATTATGTTAATTTCTTAGGAATATATAACAATTTAAAATTTGTTGATAATGAGCATTTATTCCTATCAGGAAGCTATAGTGATATGACTTATTCAGCTACTATTGCTCTTTATGAGGGAACAAAGCCTTTAGGTGATAATCAAATTGTCGTTGATATTGGAAGAAATTCTTTATATAAAATGATGAGTGATACATCAACGGCTGATTATTTAGCTGAAACAGCTAATAAGAAGCTCGTTAATAAATCAACCGCTATTTATGTTTTAAATAGTCAAATGTATGTTAAAAGCTTTAATATAACTCGTAAAACAATGGATACTGATATTGTTATTTATATAACAGAAGAGGCATTAAATAATATTTTTGTTTACTTAACACCTAATATTGAGGTTTTAGGAAATGATACTAAAACAACTTATTATTTCGAGATTAAAACGGAAGGTGGTTCGCAGCTTGAGGGTCTTAATGCAAGATTAAAGGCGCGTGGTATTAATGGCGTTGATATTTCAGCAATTTATGAAAAAGCCGCCAAAGAAGAACTATCATCTTCGATGCAGACAATTTATATGATGTTAATTGGTATTGGCCTAATTTTATGTATTTATTATTTTATTGAAATGTCTGAAAGCATTAAAAATAGTAAGGAATATGGTATTTATCGAGCCATTGGTGTTAATAAGAGTAACTTATTATTTAAAGAGGTTATTCGCGTATTTATTAAGAATATATCAATTTATTTTGTAATTGATTTAATTGCGACTATTTTGTTTTCAATCTATTACGGGGTTGGAAACAAAGCATATGGAATGTTTGATTTAATGTGTTTAGCAACATTCCTAGTAAGTGCTATTTTAATGGTACTTATATCATTAATTCCATATTTGTTTGTAATCACTAAAACACCAAGTCAAATTATTTCAAGATATGATATTTAAGGAGGAAAATAAAATGAAGAACAAAACAAAAGGTTTACTTGCTGGTATAATTTTAGGAATTTCTGCGGTTGGTCTTACTGCCTGTGGATATGCTACTGTTGGTAGTGAGTCTGGTCAGGTAGAACCAGCTGAAAAAGAAAAATATGTAACATTTAAGGTTCAGGATGAAAGCGGAAACTGGAAGGACTTAACTAGTAGAACTTTAATTACCGATGGTAAGGTTACTATTCCTGAGGCACCTAAGAAGGATTATTATACCTTCCGTGGTTGGTTTTTAGATACTAATTGGAACCAGGAATTTAAAAATGAAGATTTAAAGCAAAGCGTAACTGTATATGCTTATTATATCGCTGATGAGGTTAATATTGTTATTAATGGTGAATCTCAAGGTACAAGAGATTTAGCTGATGTTGTAAATGGTACATATAATCCTGGTGAAAATTTAACCTTTGATGGTTGGTATACTAACCCTGAATGTACAGTTAAATTTAATCCTAGTGATCCTGCTAAAACGCTATATGCTCAAAGTGTAGCTACAATTACATTTAATAATGGCTATGAAGATGTTTATTCTATAAATGTTAAACCAAGTAGTGTATATGCTAATCCTAGTACTACAAAGGCTCAAGATGAAGATGGTGTGGAGCTTGATGAAACAATTGAGGCTAAATATATTGTTAAATCATATATGTCTTCAGAAGATATCTTCTATGTTGATGAAGATGGAAATAATATTGATTTTTCAAATGCTATTATAAAAAATACAACTATAAAGGTATTATGGAAATCACCATTTTTAGGATATACGAAGAGCCCTAATAGTGAAGATTTGTATTGCTCAGGAACTTATGGAAGCTATAAAGCTTCTGATAGTGGTAAGGTAAAAGTTAATGAGGTTCCTGTTATTTCTATTCCATCTCGTATAACTGTAACTGATGATGATGGTAATAAGGTGGTTAAAAATGTTGTAGCTGCTTACATTCAGGAAACTAATACTTTTGATAGCACCAATCTAAAGAAGTTAATTGTTAATGAAGGTATTGGGTATATTCGAGGCTTTAATTCTAATTCGGGAGCTTCAACGGTTGAATCAATTGAACTTCCTTCAACTTTAAAAATTATTCAAGGATGCTTCAATAATATAACAGGCTTAACTAAAGATACAGTTAAAATCCCTAATGGTGTAGAAGCTATTTATGATTCATTCTGGAATAAATGTGACGGTAATTATCAAAATAGTGTTTTAATATTGGCGTACCTTATGATTTTGATGTAGAGATCCCTGATAGTGTAAAGAGCCTATCTATGGTTCCTAGTAATTTTAAATTTAGTGCTAATTCATCATTTGTTAATGATGGTAAAATGATTTATCAAAATACACAAAAGGGTAAGGTATTAGTTTATTATGATCAAATCGAAAGTGGCGTAATGAATGTACCAGAGGGTGTAAATGGTATTCAGGTTGGTGCATTTGTTAATATGCAAGAGCTTAAAACATTAGTTTTACCTTCAACATTTAGTTTTATTAATTATAATTTAAATTTAAATGATTATAAGAATATTTATGTTTGGAATCAATCAGATTATTCTAATTGTGAATGCTATTTATATACAACTGAACTTACAGAAAATGACTTTGCCTTTAATGCTAGAATGATTGTATCAACACTTCAAAATATGGATTATGTTGTATTCAATAGCTTAAATATCTCTGACGATGTATATCATGCAATTGGTGGTGATACAACAAGTTGGTCAGCATTGAATGGTGCATTTACATACGGTGATAATGAAGTATATAAGGATATTAAGGTTGTTAATGTATCACCAACTGAAACACCTATTGTAAAGGTAAGCTTAACAAATGCATTTACTGATAAGAAATATAGTGTAGCTATTGCTCGTACAAATAGTAAAGCTATTACCTTAGATGAAATTTTAACAGCTATTGATAATGAGTATAATTCTAGTTTATTAGCTTTAAAGAATGCTAGTCATTTAAGCACTTCGTCTATTACTCAATTTGGTAAAAATTATGATTTGAATCAAACAATTACGAACAATAGATATTTAGATATAGCTTGTGAATTGACAAATTATCAAGGCTTTACTTATGAAGTTAATGGTAATGAAATTACAATTACAGGCTTTGACAAGAATACAGCTGTTGATTTAGGCGGAAATACTTATGGTGTTATTATTCCTTCAGAAATAGATGGTAAGAAGGTTACTAAGATAGCTGCAGATGCATTTAAAGATAATGGATTAATTAAGATTGTAAGGCTTGGTGCTAATATTAAGGAAATTGGTGATAATGCTTTCTTAGATTGTGCAAGCTTAGTTAAGGTTGACTTTAATGGCGCTTTACTTGAGACAATTGGTGCTCACGCCTTTGAAGGAACATCACTTTCGTCTTTAAGCTTTAGTGTAAAGAATTTAAAGGATGTTGGGGCTTATGCCTTTAAGATTGAAACTCTTGCAGAGTTTATTCCTGTAAATGGTGAAGAAGAAAGAAATGCTACAAATGTATCAGATGGTGAGTTCTATTTCTTACCAGAACAATTAATTAATGCTGCTCAAACTGCATATTATACAGGTTATGTTGCACTATTAAAACGTGTTTCTAAAACGACTTCAGAAGATAAAAATATCTACGATGTTGCATTATATGCTTATGCTGTAAAAAACAATTCAAATAATGTAAATATTGGAAATATTGATGATAATAACATTATTAGAGTTGAAGTATTAGAAGGTTCCATTTCTTATACGACATCAGATAATAGGATTTATTTATATTCAGTTTCTAAGATTCATACTAATGCATTTACTGATTGTGTAACTGGAAGTAGAAAGATTTGCTATAGCCCTACAGGCTTAAGCATTACAACAAGTGTTTCTAAAGTTTCCGATTTAGTTGATGCTCTTCCAAATGTATTTGAGGAAAATTGGATTAATAACTATGAAACAGTAGCTACTTATAGAGTTAAAACTTGTTAGCATTTAACTATTAGAAAGGGGTTTTTTAAATGAAAAAAAATTCTTTTATAAAAATACTATTAATGTCAGGACTAGGAGCTTTAGCTCTTAGTTCCTGCACAAGTAATCAAAGTGATCCTATTGACGTTATAAAAGATCATTATGGAGATAAGCAATTTAAAATATCATTTTCTTCAGAAGGTCTTGAAAAGCCTCTTTCAGATATAATATATTCTGCAAATAATATTCCTAAGCTACCAACACCTAGTAAGGTTGGTTTTCGCTTTGCTGGTTGGTATTTTGACACGCAATATACTAAGCCTTATGAAACAGATTATTTATATACTAAAATGTGCGATGTCACATTATATGCTAAATGGGAAAAAGAGGAATTTATTAATAATGGTATTTATGAAATTGAATATAGTGCTAAGATTTTACCTAATACAATTGTAAAGGGTAGCCTAGCAGATGAATACGGATACCTTGAGTTTCCTAAGGATATTATTTCCGATGAAACCTATATTGAAAAAAATAATAATGGTGTTTTTTTAAGAATACAATATGATATGCGCTATCATTGTCCAACTCTAGATGATGATGGAAATCCTGGTATTCTAACATATACAGTAAGTGATACTGCAGGTCGTGTTTCTAGTACTGAAAGTATCATTGATAGAACTGGTACAATTCAAACTATTTACTATGATTTAGCCAATTTGAATATTGCCGATCCCATTATGCTTAATGTTGAATTTTATAATTGGAATGCCAATCTTAAAAACGAAGAAGATAGAAGTAAAACTAAGGTTGGTTATACCGTTGAATTTGATATAACAAGATTTATTGGTTATACAACATCCTTCGTTGATGCAAATGATCATTTAGAGGATGGTTATTATCTTGTAAAAACGCATTATGCTAATTTTAATAAGGCTGCGACTATGCTAGATATGTTTAATCCTGTTTATTCATATTTGATAGCTTCTGGTGGTCATTATAAGCTTGTTAAGCCAATGAATGCTTATAATTCGGATATTATTGGTGATTTAAAGGATCAAGATTATATTCATGTTAAAACAGGCTTTGCAAGAGATATTGCATATTTTAAATTTGATCAAAAAATAGTAGCCACTGATGATATGGTAGAAGAAGATAATTATGGAAAAACCGATTGGATTAGCTTCTTTAATGCTGAGTACTTTAGTGGACTTACTTATGAATTTCATGCAGATACAGGTAAGTATTATTATGTTTTTGATTTAGGTGATAAGGCTAATGTTGATTTATTCTTAGTTGGTGTTTCAACAGGAGCGATGACAGAGATGTTTAATATGGGTCCTACCTATAAGCGTCTTGTTATTGATTATAGCTCAATGGTAAAGCTATCTGATATTGATTATAAGCCACTTGAGGGTGATACATATTCAACATACCAAACGGAGGCCTATTATTTTAGTAGTGATTTAGCAAGCCTAAAGAATAATACTATTTATAATGCTGAAATGGATTATGATTTTGCAAATCGTTTGATTAATACCTTCTATTCATCAACTAGTGGAAATAATGTATCAGCTCTTCATAGTACAAGAATGACTATTACTCCAACATCTAAAACAAACGAAGATACCATTTTAAATCAAAAAGGAAAGGTCTTCACCTTTATGGCAACATATGATTGCTACTGCTATGATGTAAAAAGTGGTTATCCACTTTATGGAGATTATATTGAGTGGCAAACCTTCAATTCTTTCTCTCAAAGAACAACGAAAAGATTGGAGCTTGGTTACGAAGCCTCAAAGAATGAAAAGATTAATCTTTATACTTTATTCAAGGATAAAATTTATCCTTCAATTGATGAAGGAAATTTAACCTACGAGGCCTACGCTTTAAAGGCTAATGGTGAGGCTGATTTTACTAAACCGATAGACTTATCAGTATCTAATAATGTATTTACCTATGATAAAGATATGGCATTGTATTTAAAGGGTAGTATATCAGGTGAGGTTAAATCAGGTCTTATTATTGTAAGAGCTAAAGAAGACCCAACGATTGTGATTAATGATACCTATGAACATGAAAATGGCGAGATAGAGGAAATTACTTGGAAATATAATAGTAGTCGTAATGTTTATGAAAGTAGTAAGACCTATTATAAGGGTGATGAGGCTCATATTCCAACTATTTTCTATGATTCTTATGGTAAGAGCTATAATTCTCATAATGCTTATAATTCGGAATCTGATACATATCATATGAACCAGGAGGATTTCAGTATTTATTCATTAAGTAATGGTATTTATACTAAACAAAGCTATAACTATGAGGATTGGAATGCTTCTACATTCCAAATGGCTAGTGATGTTTCAATTGTTTATTATCGTATGGTCGATAGATATGGCTATGTTACCTATTTAGCATTTGAATATAAAGGTGAGGAAAAAGGTAGATATAATGTTATTTTAAATGGAGAAAGTGTATGCTCTGGTACTTTATATTACTATTATGACTCTACAAGACAAAATCTTAATGTAAAGGATACAGAAGCCTTAGAGCTTACAGATGTTGATGCAGTATATGATTTAAAATATAAACTAGAGCTTGGCTATCAAACATTCGATTTAGCTCTTGTTAAATATAATGTTTATACAAGAGAAGCTTCTTATGAGGGCGTTGATAAGGAAGAGCTAAAAGCTATTTTAGCTAATACTTCATACGCTTTAGTTGATTTTACATATCAATCAAATGCTGATACCTATACAAAGTGCTATGTTTATAATTTGAGAGTAAATGGAAAACCATTTAGTAAATATGAGGTTTTGCAAGCTGAGGCGTGGTTTACGAATACAAAATATCAATTATCACAATCTATTATAATGGACCTTGACGGTATAAATCTTTCGACTTCATCTATTTCCTTCCAAAAATATGTTGGTACAGTTTTAAGAAATACCGATTTGTCAGAGCTTAATTCGGAAGGTTATACCTATACCTTCTTAAAGGCTGGTAAATATCGTCTAATTTACAAGTTTGCATTCTATCAGGATGAAAATGAATCATATCCAATAAAGGATTATAATATTGGCTATGCTTATGAAAATAAGTATAGATATATTACAGTATCAAAAGATATTGATGTATATGCAATTGATGAAGAAATTAATGTTACATATATAACTGATGCTAAACATCCATTTAGATCAGATCTTGCAGGTGTTACTATCAATGCAGATGGTACTCAAGCTTACCAAACTACATTTAAACAAACCGAAAATTCTTACGCTATTAATAGTACTTATTTTGAGAGCTCAAAGGACCATTTATGGAAATGGAGCTATTTAACTAAGGGTGGAAGTTATTCAGATTATGCTTCACCAGATGGATCTTTAGGCGCTTTAGGCGCAAAAAGAAATACAACTAATCCGATATTATATGCTAGATGGGATGAGGGTATTAAGGTAAGGGCTTATTATAATATAGATGGTACTGATCGTGAAATTGCGACTAAGACATATTATAAGAGTGGAACAACTTATACATTAGTTCTAGCTGATTTTGTCTTTACGGTTCCTACAGGATATACATTTACGGGTTGGGAATGTGATAAGCCAATCTTCTATACTGGCGCAGGTGAAAACAAAAAATATTTCTATCAAACTGATGCTTTATATGATACAAGCTTTGAAATTACTGAAAGCTGTGAAATTAAAGCGATTCTAAAAGGACCACTTACTGTTAAATATCAAAAATATGAAAATGGAACTTACATTGATTTAAGTATTGCTTATTCAACGGTTGTAGAAGGAAGTACTTTAGGTAATACTTTAACATCTACCCAATTAAGGGCTTTAAAGCGTCAAGAACAAAATGAAGGCTTTAATCATTGGGCCATTTTAGTAAATGGTACTCTTAAAACGATTGATTTGGAAAATGAGGCTATTATTAAGGATTATCTAGAAAATGGCTTTGTAACGATTGTTGCTGTATATGGAGAGTGATTTTATGAAAAAGAAATTAATACTAGGCTGTGCTATCTTACTAATTACTCCTCTTCCATTGCTACATGCAGAAGAAGGATTAGAAGAGAACGTGTATTATAATTCATCCTACACCATTGGAGGTACAAGCTCCATTGGTGCGGGAATGATTGAAAAGTATTTTGATTCTAATGCTTTAGTGGTTAATCAAGGTGATTTCTATTTTGTCTCAATTACGCTTCTTGATAATAATGCCTTAACTAATCTTTCTATTCACGGAGATTATGAAAGAGGAGTTATAAAAGAAGATGTAGGTAAAAAAAGCACCTATACTGTAAGCTTAATGGGAAATGATATTAAAACACCTATTCCTCTTACCGGTCGTGTTGATGCGATGAGAATGGATGTATCATTTAATATTAAGCTTAATTTAGATAGTGTATCTAAAGAAGACAAAACACTTGATAGTGAAACCGAGTTTCCGGGTGTATATGTTCCAACTATTACTATTGATAGTGCAGGTGATGTATCTTCTGTTCAAAATGCTATTTATAAATTACCTGAGGCTAGTGCATCTCTTGGAGATGAAAAATGCGAGCTAGAAATAAAGGCTTTAGATCCTGAAGGAGAAGATGTTTTAATTGAAAACAATCAAATAACACTTTCTAAGCTTGGTGTTTATTCCATTATTTATAAAGCTAAAACTAGTAAGTATAAAACTAATTTAGGTAATGATTCTTATACAACAAAGGTAATTAAGGTTACATCTTTAAGTAAATCAAGTGATAGTGTTAAAATTGATGATCTAAATAATATTTTACCTAAGAATTATATTGTTCAGTCACAAACTATAACCTCTGGTAGTGAATATGACAGGATTGTTAAGCTTATGGAGGATTATAGCGAGCATTATGAGGCTATAAATATATCCTTAATGGATTATAATGGAAGTGAAATTACCCTATCAGATAATATTAAATATTATCTTGAGGTATCACCATCATTTGATAGGAATAAGCTTGAGGTTTATTATTTAGATGGAGATAAGCTTATAAATGTAGCTTGTGATGGATATGGAAGATATGTAACATTTTCGTCAAATATGGTAGGTACATTTATAGTACTTATACCAGGCATTACCTTCCACATGCCTATTTTGGGTTATATTTTAATCGCCGCTGGCATCTTACTAGTTATAGTAGGAGCTGTAGTTGTAACAATTATTATTGTTAAAAAGAAAAAGTATAACAAAAGAATAATGACTAATTAATTGGAGTGTAAAGCTCCAATTTTTTTACAAATAAAAAAGATAGTTATAAGCTTTAAAGTATGATAAAATAATAATAGGTAAAGGAATGGTACAATGTCTTTATATTTAAATAAAAATAATGATAAATTTAAAGAATATAAAAGTGCACGAATCTTTATAGATAAATCAAACTTAATTACAATTACTAATAGTAATATTAGTAAACCATCAAGTAAATTTATGGGTGTCACTCGTCCTCGTCGTTTTGGAAAAACAATGGCCCTATCTATGCTTAATGCTTATTATTCTAAAGGCTGTGATTCTTATCTTTATTTGATAAACTAAATATAGCAAAGGATAATTCATATTTAGAGCATTTAAATAAACATAATGTTATTTGGATTGATATAGCAAGCTTATATACGGATATTAGAGATAAAAATGATTTTTTTAAAGAATTAGAA
>MNRZ01000065.1:28921-56380 GCA_001916215.1 Clostridium sp. CAG:307_30_263 | reverse complement strand
TTAAATATGTTTACGGAATATGATATGATTAACCCAAGAGAACTTGATTCCTTTATTGGTTTTACTGAAGATGAAGTTAAGGATTTATGTAATAAATATAATAGAGATTTTAATAAAATAAGTCAGTGGTATAATGGATATAAATTAGGTAATGTTTCAATCTATAATCCAAAATCTGTAGTTGAGGCTGTCCTAAGTGGAGAATATGGCGACTACTGGACAAAAACGTCAGCTATTGAGGCTGTTACAAATTATATGAATTATGATCATGGAGCACTTAAAGGTATTATTACTAAAATGTTAAGTGGTGATAAGGTAAGTGTTAATGTTTCAAGATTTTCAAACGATTTAACAAAGGTTAATTCAGCGGATTCAGCCTTAACTGTATTAATTCATTTAGGCTATTTAGCCTTTATAAAAGGAGAAGAATTAGGCTTTGGATATTGTTATATTCCAAATTATGAAATAAGACAAGAATTTGTTAATGCTATATTGGAATTAGACTGGAAAGAAATCTATAATCCAATAAGCAATTCAAAGAAATTATATGAAGAAACATTAAAAGGAAATGTAGAATTTATAAATAAAACGTTAGATCAAAATCATTTAGAACTTGCAGGACCTTTTAATAAAAATAAAGAATATAATGCTAAACAATTCTATAATATTAAAAAAGAAGATACTTCTATTTTAGGAAGATCTGATTTATCATTTATACCATATGATAATTGCCATATACCTTTTATAGTAGAGCTTAAAATTAATTCCACGCCTGATGAGGCAATAGCGCAAATAAAAGAAAAGTCTTATTTTAATTCACTAGGTAATTATCATGGTAAGGTATTATTACTAGGAATATCTTATGATGAGAAAACCTTAAAGCATAATTCAAAAGTTGAAATAATAGAAATATAAAATTAAACATAGGAGCAGTATTAAAGCTGCTCTTTTAATATGCAAACATCAAATCTAGTAAAAAATCATAAAGAGATTAAAGCTCTTTTTCGCTTTCAATTTCATAAGTATAAAGATTGTATTGATTTTGTAAATTTGTCCAGTAATTAACTGAATTATCAAAATATAAAGACAATTTATACGCAATATCGAATGTAATATCTTCATTTCCATTTATAATTGCAGATAGTGTTCTTTCAGAAATTCCTGTTCTAGCCGAAAAATCCCTAGCAGTCATTTCCATAGCTTCTAATGTTTCTTTAATATACATTCCAGGATGAAATCTTCTAATATTCGCCATAATATTCACTAGGCTCCTTTATTCTTATTTTTTTAAACATAATTCTATATTAGTATACCGTTTCAATGAATTCAAATCTTTTTTTATAAAATTCAACGAATCATTATATTCGTTACAAACATAAAAAGTTACAATATTATTATATACGAACGGAATTTACTTTTTCAATTAACAAAATAACAAATATTTTTTAACAACTATTGATATTTTAAATAAAATAGCATATACCACAAGTGACAGAACCAGAAAAGTCACAGTTTACTATATAGTAAACAAAAAGAGCAAAGGTTGCAGCCTTTGCTCTTTTCTCATTTTAAGAGAGGAAATCAGAACCAGAAATTTAATGACAACTACTTCTTTTTTAAAGAATCGTCGTCATCATGTTTATTCATAGCTATGATATACATCATTAGAGCCATAATAACTAAATACTCCATGAGTACCTCCTATTCTAGTTCTTCGTTTCCTCAAAGCTGGAAATTTATCACCAATTTTGTTTCTCCTTTAAATTACTTTTCTAAATGAAGCCATATAATATAAAAAGCATATAAGAATAAATACTCCTATATGCTTATTAATATTAGTTATTATTTTCTTCCTTATACTTCTTTACAAGTAAGGATGCCTTTTTAACAAAGTCATCTAAATCATCCCAAGTCTCTAAGGAAGCTCCCGCAGCCTTAGCATGACCACCACCGTTATACTCCTCAGCTAAGGTATTAATAACTGGTCCTCTACTTCTTAAACGAATACGAATTTCATTTCCTGGATACTCCATAAATAACGCCCATACAGGACAGCCTTCTATTGTTGAAATAGTACCAACCTGGTTAGCAGCCTCTTCATAAGAAACCCCATATTTTTCGACAACATCTCTTGTCATCTTAATATATGCAAAGCCTTCTTCTGTCATTTCAAAATTAGAAAGAACATAGCCCTTAAGCTTTAATGTTTGAAGGGTTTCAACACTTAAATAATTATCAAGCACAGAAGGATCAACCCCAAAGCCTAATAAATAAGCAGCTACCTCGAATGTATGAGCTACAACACTATCAAATCTAAAACGACCGGTATCAGTTACAAGTCCTGTATATAGTGCAAAGGCTGCATCATATGTCATTTTAAGATTACCCTTACGAATTAAATCCGTAAGAATTTGTGTACAAGCAGGAGCATCCTCCTCAACATATTGATAATCTCCATAGCTTTCTTCCGCAATATGATGATCAATTTTAATAACATAATCAGCTAGACTAAATCTTTGATCAGCAAGACGATCAGCTACTGCACAGTCAACACAAATTGCTAGAGCTCCCTTAAATGTATCATCAGGGATTTCATCCATTTTGCCTAAAAAGGCACAATAATCACAAACACCACCAACTACATATACCTTCTTATCAGGATATGTAGCCTTAATTGCTCTTTGAAGTCCAAATTGACTTCCGTAGCAATCTCCATCTGGTCTTTTATGACCATGGATTATAATTGTATTATATTCTTTAATTTTATTTAGTATATGCTCCACTTAAAAATTCCTCCATTCTCTTATCAAAATCAGCTAAAACCTCTTTAGCTACCTCAAAGGAATCAATTGTTGCTCCGCAGGCCTGGTCATGACCACCACCGCCATATTTTTTCGCAATATCAACAATTGACATTCCTCTACTTCTAAATTCACAAATAACCTTATCTACTGTTGCGTCATATGTAAAATTAGCCCAAATATTAATTCCTTCAATACCACTCATGACATTGACCATACCACGAGATACCGTACTAAAGTCAAGACCTAAAGCTTCTAGGTCCTCCTTAGTATTAAAGATATATGCAACATTTTTTTCTGTTAGCTTCATCTTTTCTGTAAATTTAGCCTTAAGCTTTTTAGATTCAAGCGTTTCTACATATAGCTTATCATAAATAGCCTGGGCATCAACCCCTTGATTTAATAAAAATGATCCAATCATTAAGGTTTTAGGGGAAGTATCTGAATATTGGAATCTTCCACTATCAGTTACAAGACCTGTAAACAAAGATGTAGCCGCACAAGAGGAAACCTTAAGCTTTAAGGTAAATAGCATATCAGCAATTACCTCACAAGCCGCTGCCGCATTAGAATCAATAATAAGATTATTTTCTTCAACATCCGACTTATTCTTATGATGGTCAATAATCCAAATTTTATCCGCAAGCTTATATCTATCATCAGAAATCATATTAGATACAGCTACATCACAAATAATAACTAAAGCACCTTTATATTTATCATCTGTAATTTCATCTGATTGTCCCATAAAAAGAAGACGAGAGTTAGTATCACCAACAGCGTATATTTCCTTATCCTTAAAATTATCCTTTAGTGCCCTTTGAAGTCCAAATTGAGATCCTAAGGCATCTCCGTCTGGCCTTGTGTGACGATGAATAATTATTGTTTGATATTTTTTTATATCATGTAAAAGTTTTTTATATAATTTTTTCATTTTTTCACCTACTTGTATACAAAGTATACCATTTTTATAATTATAAATCTAATATTATATACCAATCTTTTTAAATAATTCCTTTTCTTCCTTATCTCTTACCCTAAAAACAATTCTAAACAAGCTCTTAAGCTTATGAGTTAATAAATATAGTAAACGATGAATAAGCATAATAGGATAAAAAAACCAATGACGTCCTAAATGAGGATACTTTTTAATTCGATATTCCTTATTTGGCATAAATAAAGTATTTACAATTAATCTAAACTTATTTTTAGGAACCATATCATTTGTTTTATGACGCTTGAATCCATAGGTTCCTGATTCATTTAAATAATTGAGAAAGAAGGATACATCATAATGCTCTACATTATCAAGTGCTACACCGCTAATTTCAAATAAAGCATTAATAATATTATTATAAAGCTTTAATAAATCAATTTTAGCAAGTTCTTTTTTGATAAAATCAAGATCAAGCTGAGTTTTGGTTAACATATAATAAAAATCAAGCAAATATCTAAATCCACTACCATTAACTAGATGATTTTTAAAATGAGCAAGAGAATAGATAAAATGATAATCAGGCTTAAATTCATACATATAGTTATCCTTATTTATTGCAAAATCAAAAGGATTTTTGAAATATTTAAGTAATTTATGATGAGTTGGCTCAAATAAGGTAAAATGAATTTCAACCTCAAGCTCATTATAATACATAATCGTATGATGATTACATGTATCACCTTCAATAAAGCCGTTTTTTATCATAATCTCTAAAGTTTTTTCATAATCTTTTGGACTAACATAAATATCAATATCGCCTCTACTTCTTATGGCAATATCATCATAAAGCTTATATAAAACACTACCCTTAATGATTAAATGCTTAATTTGATATTTATTTAAAAGATTTGAAGTATATTTTGTAAGCTTAATAAATCTTTCTTGTAAAATCAAGCTATTAAAATAAATTGATTTAAGTCTATCATCATTATAGCTAGCATATAATAAAGCTCCAAGTCCCTGGTCCTTAGCATCTTCGATTAAAGCAGATGTAAGACAAACACTAGGCTTCTCGTGCTTAAGATATGAGCTTATAACACTAACTAATTCTAATCCCATAAAAACTACTCCTTAAAATAATTTACTATTTAAAAATCTAACTAACTTTAGTCTCACTAAATGATGGTAAATAAAATATCTTATACCTTTAAGAGGGTTATATTTCTTTTGATTTCTTTTCTTATATGCAACTACAACACCAATTATCATAGAGCTATCTACATTAAGGTCACACTTAGTTTGATGATCTCCAACAATATTGTAGCTACCATCCTTATTAACCCTAACTACCCGGTGTAGTATATAATTATCACCATGCTTATAAAATACAATATCACCTGGATATGCCATGTGGCATTTTCTAAGCCTTACAATATCATCTTTATAAAGAAAGGGCTGCATTGAACTACCATTTATAGGAAAAGAAAAATCTAGATTATCATCGAAGGCTTCATACATAAGCCTAACTACTTCATTAATATTACTCATATATTTTCTTTTGCTTTAAAGACGCTAAAAAGCCATCATAATCATTTTCAAGTTCTTCTTTTGTTGTATCATATTCTTCAAGCATTTTAGTAATAATAGCATCTTTATTTAAACCATCTTTCATAAGTCTAAACATATCTGCGGCTGAAGAATTAATATAAAATACATGTGAAAATTCAAGGGCTCCATCGCTAATCTCTATTATTACATATTCACCATTCATCTCATGAAGTATATAATTATCTTTTATTCCCATAATTTTTTAAGCTCCTTTTCTAGCATATAAGCTGATTCATCTTGCATATTACAACCAAAATATAAAATAGGTGTTTTTAAGATATGACTAAATATATCATGCCATACCTTACTATTTTTACTATCTAAAGCCTCTAAAGATGGCATTAAAAGCGGTAGTAATTCATTTAATTTCAAATGCTTTATTTCTGGGGTCTTACTTTGATATAAAATCACGATAGCATCTAATGTCTGTCTTACATTATTATCAATTTGATGCTTACCTGACCAAGGACTACTACTTAAATAAAGCCTATTTTGATTTAATGATACAATGTTTTTATCATCATTTATAACCTCTATATCAAATAGTCTTTGCCACATAGCTCGATGGGTTGATTTACCAGTCCCACTTTTGGCTGTAAGAATAACTCCTTTATTTTGATATTTAAATGAAGAGCCATGCATAAATATAGCATTTTGTTCACATCTTAAGCAATAAACTAAAGCGTATTGTGATAGCATATATTCTTTATCAAAGCTTGAGGCATTATAAATTGTAATGTTGTTACTTTCATATTTTAAATAGCCAATTAAGATACCATCTTCTGTATGAACCATTTGAAGCACAATATTATCATATTCAAAAATATCATAATATTTTGTTCTTTGGCTTGCCATTATCCTTGGAAGATCTAAATCATCTAAAACGCTTCTTATAATATATTTAGGTGTTTTTTTTGTAACATATTTTTCCAGATTCTTTAATGATAATTCAAATCTTAAATCTAAAAGAATTGGCATATTATTAACTTCAATTGTTTTCATTTAAATCCTCCAGATTACAAACACGTGCTTTAATCTTAATATCCTTATGACTGACAAAAATGATTGTTTTTTTAAGTCCTTCTAGCAAAGCTACAATTTCTTCTTCATTTTTCTTATCAAGTGCCGAGCTAAACTCGTCCATAATTAGGATTGGTCTTTTTTTAACTAGGGCCATCGCAATTAAAATCCTTTGAATTTGCCCAACAGATAACCCCTTGCCATGCTCGTATATTTTATAATCAAGACCTGCATGAAGCTCATCGTATACATGCGTGCTAACTAAAGCGGATATAATTTCTTCATCATTTAGAGTATCATCTAGAATCTTAAAATTATCTCGTATTGTTCCTGAAAATAAAATATTTTCTTGTGGTACATAGCTAAATAAGTGTCTTGTACCTGATCCAAGTGGGAAAACATTATCATTTAATGTTACATAGGCCTTACCTTCATATTTTAAAAAGCCAAGAATAATATTTAATAATGTAGTTTTACCACAGCCTGATGGGCCCTTTATATAGATAATATCATTCTTATTTATTGTTAAATTAAAGTTATCATATATAAGCTTATTATCATATGAAAACGAGACATTTTCAAGGACTATAGAAGAAAAATCATTAATCATTAAAGCAGGTTCTTCCCTTCTAAGCTTTAAAATGCTATCTAACCTAAGTGCGGAACTACGATAAAGTGCAAACTTAGAAGCGTAGCCTCCTATTTGACTAAAAGGAGTTTCAAAATAACTGACAAGTGATACTAAAGCTGTAAGTGTACCATAGCTAATTTTATTTTGATATATTAAGTAAGCACTATAGCACATAATTAAAGCATAAAGAATAAGCATACTTCCTGTAATAAAGGTATTTGTACTAGCTTTTATATTATTTCTTTTCGCTTTTATTTTGGAATTTTTTAGAATTTCATACTCCGTCCTTCTTATTAAGGTATTTGACTCTGACATAACATTTAAAAATTTTAGATTTTGATATGATTCTTCAAGATAAGAATTTAAATTGTCATTACTATCTAAAACAATCATATTTATTTTTTTAGCATAGCGACTATAAATGAATGATAGTACCATCATTAAAAGTCCTACAAAGGTAAGGAATAAAACAACTATATAACTAAGTCTTATAAGGGCAATGAAAGCGAAAATAATTCTCGATATTTGACTTACAAGCTGAGAAAATATATAGCATTTAGTATCACATATATTTCTAATATCATCTAAATAAAGACTTAAAACCTTAGCTGAATGAAGATTTAAAATACTTTGATATTCTGCCCGATAAAGGGCAATAAAAAGCTGTTTTTTTAAAGCCATTTCTAACAAAAGATCATATTTACTTCTTAAATACAAAAAAAGAAAATGAAGTAATATCATCACCACAATAATTATAATAATTGTAATAATATCCTTCTTAATTGCCTCATGCATAACGGCGTGGTCAATTAAGCCTTTAAATAAAAAGACCTCATAAATCATTAAAAATGATACTATAACATTTATGATTGTAATAATAATTGCATATCCTCTATATCTTTTCATAGTAGCCTCTCATATATCAATTATAACATACTTGAGTATTTTATTAAATAAAACATGATGTATTTATATAAAAAGCATCATGGAATTACAAATCAGGAAATACAAAAAGATGATTGCATACTTATTAAAAAATCAATTTCAAATAACACTCTTTTTAATGCGTTAAAATCATATTCTATTTTAGATTCAATAATTCAACCAACTATTTGACAACCATTAGTTGTAGCATAAAAAAGCTCTATTTGTATATAACAAACAGAGCTTTTAAACTTAATTTTAATATTCACAATTCTTAGGTGTACGTGGGAATGGGATAACATCACGGATGTTTTCAACACCTGTAAGGTACATAATAAGTCTTTCAAAGCCCATACCAAAGCCTGAGTGAACACAACCACCGTATCTACGTGTATCTAAATACCAATCAATAGCACTAGCATCAACATTCATTTCCTTCATACGAGCTAGTAAAACATCAAGATGCTCCTCTCTTTGAGAACCACCCATCAATTCTCCTGCTTGAGGTACAACAAGGTCAACAGCCGCTACTGTTTTACCATCTGGATTTAATTTCATATAATATGCCTTAATATCCTTTGGCCAATCCTTAATGAATACAGGGCCATTAAAGTATTCTGCAATATACTTTTCATGCTCTTTAGCAATATCCTCACCATAATCAGGCTCAAATTCCCATTTAACAGGAGCCTTCTTTAAAATATCAATTACATCATGATGAGAAATACGTGTAAAATGAGAATTTAAAACATGATTAATTTTTTCACGTAATCCCTTTTCAACGAATTTATCACAAAAATCAATCTCAAGTGGGCACTTATCAAGAACATACTTAATAACATATTTAAGCATTTCCTCTTCGACATCCATTAATCCCTCAAGATCACAGAAGGCCATTTCTGGTTCAATCATCCAGAACTCATTAGCATGAGTTTTAGTGTTTGAGTTTTCTGTTCTGAATGTTGGACCAAAGGTATAAATATCTCCAAATGCCATCGCAAATGTTTCACCCTGAAGCTGACCAGAGCCAGTAATAAAGGCTTGCTTACCAAATAGATCACGTGAAAAATCAACCTTACCATCATCATCAAGTGGTAAATTATTCATATCTAGAGTTGTTATCTTAAACATTTGATCTGATCCTTCACAATCAGCACATGTAATAAGGGGAGTATGAACATATAGATATCCATTTGATTGGAAATATTCATGAATAGCTTGTGCAGCTACACTACGGATTCTAAATACAGCACTAAATAAGTTAGTACGAGCACGTAGGTGAGCAACCTCACGTAGGAACTCACGAGTATGACGCTTTGGCTGAATTGGATAATCCTCAGGACAATCACCAAGCATCTCAACACTTGATGCGTGAAGCTCTAAAGCCTGCTTCATATCTGGTGTTAGCTTAACAATACCCTTAATATGAACTGATACACCTACACGATATTTAGAAATATCAGAAAAGTTTTCTAGTGCTGAATCATAAACAACCTGTAAAGATTCAAAAAATGATCCATCATTTACATTTAAAAAGCCAAATTGAGCCTGCGCACGATTAGTACGTACCCAGCCATAAATTTCTACTTCCTTATCTGCATATTCAGCGCTTTTGGCAAAAAGCTGTTTAATTTTTGTACGCATAATTTTTCCTCCTTAAAAATAAAAAAAATCGCCCTCATCTAAGGACGATCAAATCGCGGTACCACCTTAGTTCAGTATTAAAAAAATACTGCCCTTAACTCCTTAACGCGGAAAACGGGTAGGTCTACTTAATTCTTCTACCTCTCAAAGTGTTAATTTAATGCTTGTTTCCTAGTTTTCACCAACCACTAGTTCTCTATAAACGTATTTACATTAAATCTTCTTTTCATCGATTTATGTTTTTATTATAATCTTATTATTTTAAATTTACAATAGAAAAAAGCTTTAAAATGCTTTTTTTATATTATACGCATTTATAAAATAAATATTTTTTTATTTATTATTTTTATAAATAATAAAAATTTAAATCACAAAGATAGTGTAAAATATCTTGTGTAAATTTAATATTTGAATGCTTCTTATTTTAGAATTTAAAAAAAGGAACCTTTGTTGTAGAATTTAGTTGCTAAAAAAATTAACAATGGAGTTTCCCATGAACTATTTTACTACACAACTAAACGAATTGCTATTAAAGAATAATTTTAATTTAGAGGTATCTTGTAAAGAATTAATTAGATCCACTCTTGAATTGGCCATTAATAAGCTCCTACAAGCAAAATTGACTGCTGTATTACAATATGAAAGATATGAGCGTAGAGATCATTCTAATTATAGAAATTGGTCGTACAAAAAAGAGTCTAACCGAAATCAAACTCTCTCTTTGCTGTTATTTAGTGTTGCTTAATTGTTACGGATTATTTTTTTGGTGAACAACGCTTTGATTGCTACTCCAAGGTCAGAAAACTTCTTTTTTCTTGACTGCAAACCAGAAAATTACAAAACCGATAATTCCAACGCCAAGGATTGTGCCGATTACAATACCTGCAATCGCACCTCCCGAAGCCTTGTCTTCATACACTGCGGTAAGAGTTGTTTCGCCGTTTATGGTAAAGGCATAACTCCTATCCGTGCTGACTATTTCGCCTTTCTCGTCCTTCCAGCACTTGAATACTTTGCCTTCCGCAGGCTCGTTTGCGGTGATTGTTACACTGTCGCCCGGCTTATATGTTCCTGCACCTGTTCCGCCTTCAACTTTTATTTCAACAGACGGCGCAACTTCAATATCTTTAAAATGCGCCTTAATTTTTATATCTTGTGCAGGCATTACAAAGGTTGTTTGTTTGCTTGTTGCGCTTGCAAACTCAATAGTTACATCCACTGTTTCGCAAGTCCACTTGTCAAACACTTTTCCCGGCTTAGCAGGGTTTGCCGTTATGGTTACGATTTCGCCTGCCATTACAGGTGATTTGTCTTTCGTTCCGTCCACAACCAAAATTCCGTACTTAATATGCGGTAGATAGGTTGCCTTAAAGGTTACGTTACCAGCAGGCATTTGGAACTTGATTTGAGTTTTAGTTAGGTCCATACCCGTGGTGTCAAGCCCCGTAACTTCCCACTTGTCAAAATACATATCGATTGCAGGCTCGTTTGCCATAACGGTAACTTCCGTTTGATAGATTGCCATTTCAGGAGTTGCTTTGCCTTCTTCTACCATTACTCTGTAAACAATATCTTTATATGCTGCCGTAAAAGTTACGTCATTTTCAGGCATTGTGAAAGTAAGCGTTGATCTTGTCAAGTTTGTATTAGACAATGTGATTCCACTAACAATCCACTTATCGAACTCTTTACCGACCTCAGGGGTATTAGCCGTAACTGTTACATTTTCTCGGTATTTTGCCTCGTTTAAGGTTGTCGTTCCTCCTATTACGGTTACTCTGTAAAGAATATCCTCCAACTCTGCTATAAGCGTAACGTCGTTATCAGGCATTGTGAACGTTATTTCTTCTTGTGTAAGTTGAGAAGCGGATAGAGATATGCCTGTAACCGCCGACCACTTCACAAAATGCTTACCCGTCGGTATGGTAGCCTTTATGGTGACGGTATCACCGCTCTTATAGTGAGTATTCGTTTCGTCTACGCCGTCTTTCACGGTGACGGTATACGTGCTGATTTTAGCAATTCTAAGGTCGGTGATTTCATTCCCGTCTTTGTCAAAATGCTTTTTGCATACTGTACAATCTTTGTGTCCTTTCGTTCCGAAATTTTCCGTTGTCGCAGGGATTTCGTCTATCCACTCGCCAAACTTATGCTCCACCAAATCAATATCTACCTCACGATATTGCACTCCAAATGCTGTGTTGGTAAACCGGGCGGTATATTTTACTTTACCCTTTTCGGTGCAAGTTGCCGCTTTGATTACCGTTCCGGTTGCAGTTATCGTTTCGCTTTCGATATGTGCACTGTCGTGCTTGCAAACTCTTTCCGCCTTGCAGATATTGTCGCTTGTCCAAGTATATATTGCTTCGCCCCAGTCGTGGATATGTACATTGGATTGCTTTTTATAATAATACGTCACGGTTTGACCGCTCCCATTCACCATTTGGTCGTGTCCTTCTGCCCTAACGAATTTGTGGCCAAACATTGTCGATGGGGCTGTCCAATTAAGTCGGCTACCTACCGCAACCGGTATCATGGCTTGATTTACATTAGGCATTAGAGTCCCGTCCTCGAACTTGTACTCAATATTTATGTTTGCATAAGCTTGAGTTTCAGTGTTGTCGTTGGCAAGGATATTTCCATTCTCATCAATCACTTCAAAAGCAACCGTATCGCCATTATTTAACACTGCATCCGATGGAATTTGGTAAATGAGTTCACAGTTTTCTAATCCCGAATTCATATGGCTACCTTCATAGCTCAAAGCACCCTTCGGCCAGAACTTACTCTTTTCGCTCCATACAGGAATAGTAAAAGCTTGCGTTGCTTCTAATCTTTGCCCGCCGGTCGTAGTTGCAACGCTTCCGTCAGCATGCTTTATCCACAATTTCATAGTAACATAGCGCTGTTTAGTGTCCGAAAGATTTTGAACAATGGTCCTAAGCTGAATTGTTTCGCCCGCCATACTCGTGTTGAATTTATTTTTATCAGTGCCACTTAGCAAAACACCTTTGCGATAATTTTCAAAATAATAATATCCGTTATATGTCGTATCTATAAAATCTGATGGCTTAGAATACTGCCCGGTATATTTCTTGACTTCGGGGACGGCAACATAGAGGCTCTTGCCGTCTATGAGCTGCGACATTCTCTTACTGCCTTGCAACTTACAAACTTCACAGAATTGATAGGCGGTATCACGCATAAGGCATTCGTAGCTTGAGTTGTAAGCATTACCATAGCCTAACGCATTACAGGTGTAAGTTTTTCTGAAACCTAACAGCTGTTTCCACTTTACGTTGTTCGGATCGTGAGTGTGCGCCACATTTAATGATGTAAGATCTGTTTGTTGCGTAGTACTTGACATATATTCATCGCCAAGCTCTAGCAATCCGTGGCCAAGTTCGTGCGTGAAAGTCTTTTGCGCACGATCGCTATCAGCTGGAGTTACAAGATAATGAATACCTCTTTCATAATTTCTATGCGAGCCACCAAAATCTTGAGTTGCATTGACTAATATAGCAAACTGATTGATATATTCATGCACGTAATAAAATGGTTCATATTCGCTAAGAGGGCTATTATTACCTACCCAATAAGATGAATTTGGATCGACTTTTTTAGGAATATGCACATCGTGAATTTGCTCAAGAAATGCAGGTCCAATACAACGTTCGAAAATATGGTTTTTACAAATACTCTTGCTTATTGCAATCATCGGACCACTATTTTTATCTATAACCACGTCGAAAAATGTACTACCACCACTGTTGAAGCTAGACTCTGAGACCGTGCAAAGTGCATAGACATTAAAGCGATCTGCATAACTACGATATGGCTCGTGCTGCATTGCTCCCTCCCACACCTTTTTGACGTCATTGACAAATTTTTGTTGCTGATTTTTGGTATATCCCTCTCCACAAATGAGAATTACCATATTCTCGGTGTCACTTCTTGTCTTTTGGATAGTATAGACAGGAATAGTAGGATTAGCATACTTGCCGTCGCTCGAATACCACTCGCCAAGTGTAAGATTTAGGCTTTGTTCGATGCTTATGTCCAACTCTTGATTTGGGGCCTCTTCCGGCTCGGCTACTGTATAGTTATTTTCTACCTTGTCAAGTGCAGAGCCCACATAAAGATTGCTCGCACTACCATCGATTGTATGAGTTTTCATTGCTTCGCCACCAAAAAAAGCAAGAATGAACATCATAGCAATTATTAAAGCAATATTTGCTTTTCCAAAATATTTTTTCATTATGTTCCACCTCATTTTGACTTTTTCATTAGTAAAATTTAAAAGATAGGTTTTTCATTGGCTAAAACCTAAACCGCTTTAAAGTTGTATATCTGTTCCTTATAAAAGCAAAATCGCATCGCCCAAAAGGGCAGACTTACGGCTTGCTTGCTAATGATTATATAGTAAGCATATTTATAGCAAAAATTCAAGACTGTTTGCCACACCTTTGCGTGAAATATGATTAACTTTTGATTAGTTCCTAAGTATAACAAAGGGTGTGGTTAATGTGTCCCCACATTCTAAAAGAATTTTTTTAGTGTAAATGTCAACTAAAAAATGTCGTTTGCCCTACAAAGAAAGAATATATCATCTGTGTTCGAAAGTCAACCAACAGCTGAAACAATAAACTTAACATTAGCTGTATTATCTAAAAGAAAATTTGACGCTGGTTCTTCAATTAAATACCAAAATAAGTATTATCAAGCTACAAACGCCACTCAAACTCAGATTATTTATTTTAGGAAAGGAACTGAAGCATTAGTTATTAAAACTTTTGATAATAGATTATTCGCTACTATTGAAGAAAAGATATATCTGTTAAAAAAATTACCTGAGCACAAAGAAATTTCTAATGAATTTGATAAGGCTGTAGAAAATAAGATACAAAAAATATATATTCCTCCAATAACTCATCCCTGGAAAAAATCTTTTTTCGATGCCTTCTTAGCAAAGCAAAAACACCGCCTTGAATACAATCAAAACGGGGCTAATGTTTAATCTATTTTAGGAACTTTTCAAAAGTCATTGACATAGAAAAATGCTTTTTTTATATTATACGCATTTATAAAATAAATATTTTTTTATTTATTATTTTTTATAAATGATAAAAATTAAAATCCCAAAAATTGTTAAATTTTTTTCAAATATTTTAATTGACTTTAAAATGTCAATTTGATATATTTTACCCATAAGCTTTAAAGTTAGTTTTAACAAACTTTCTTAAAGCTAGGTTAGCCATTTCTAACCATAGAAAGGAGCCGATATGAAAAAATATCGTTTAACTATAATACTAGCACTAGTTCTTCTAGTATTAAGCCTTGTATCGATATCAATTGGAGCAGTTGATATTAAATTTAGTGATATATTTAAAGACCCTACAAAGCTTCGTCTTATTTTAGTATCACGTCTGCCAAGGCTACTTGCGATTTTATGTACCGGTGTGGGAATGTCAATTTCCGGTCTTATCATGCAAAAGCTATGCTCAAACAAATTTGTTTCGCCATCAACCGGAGCGACGATTAGTGGTGCGCAGCTAGGAATATTACTCGCCCTAATCATTATTCCAAGCTCTTCAATGCTTGTTCGTTCTCTCTTCGCCTTTGTTATATCATTACTCTCTACACTAGCCTTTGTCTTCTTTATTACAAGAATTAGGCTCAAGGATCCGGTAATGGTACCTCTTATTGGTATTATGCTTAGCAATATTATTTTAGGAATTACCAATTTTATTGCTTACAAGTTTGAAGCGACTCAAACTATTTCTTCCTATTTAACGGGATCATTTGCCGGCGTTGTCGCGGGCAAATACGAAATTGTTTATTTCGTTGTTCCCCTAATTGTTTTATCCTTCATTTTTGCTAATCATTTTAACATTGTTGGAATGGGTAAGGATTTTTCTAAAAATCTTGGGGTAAACTACAATGTTATCCTCATTTTAGGCCTTTGTATATGCTCACTAATTACCGCCTCAATTGTTGTAGTAGTCGGATCAATTTCCTATATTGGTCTTATTATTCCTAATATCATTGTAATGCTTAAGGGTGATAAGCTTAATGGAACCCTAGTAGATACAGCCTTACTTGGTTCAGTCTTTGTGCTTGCCTGTGATATCCTAGGAAGATTAATTATTATGCCATATGAGCTTACAATTGATTTAATTGTAGGTATTATTGGTAGTATTTTATTTATCGCTTTAATTGTCTATAAAATGAAATATGGTAATAAAGCCTTAAATCTAAAGGAGGTAAAAAATGATGAAAAAGACGATATCTAATCGAATCAAGCTTATCATTCTTGGACTTATTCTTGTAGCCTTCATCGCCTTCTACTTTCTTTTTAAGCTTAATTTTAAAAAGCCCGCGCTTTTAAATTATCAGCTTAAGCGTAGAGCTACTACCATGATTGCGATGATAATTGCTGGATTCGCTATTGGTGGAGCATCAATTGTTTTCCAATCGGTTATTAACAATAGCATTGTTACACCCTGTATTTTAGGAATGAATTCCTTATATACGGTTGTAAGAACCTTGATTGTCTTTGTCTTTGGTACAGGTAGCATCTTCTTTTTAAATGCTAATTTAAGCTTTGCAATTAACCTAATTATTATGGTAATACTTGCTTATTTCATCTATGGAGCAATGTTTAAAAAGACTAAATATAATGTTCTTTATATTTTACTGATTGGTACAGTGCTTTCTTCCTTATTTGGAAGTATTCAAAGTGCAATTGTTCGTATTATGGATTCAAATGAGTATGATACCCTTTTAACATCTTTAACTGCCAGCTTTGATTCCATTAACACAGAAATAATCATTACTGGTGTTATATTACTCGCCCTTGTAACAATTATTCTTTATAAGGATATTAAAATGCTTAATGTCATTACGCTTGGAAAAGAGCAGGCAATTAATTTAGGTGTTAATTATGACAGGGTTATAAGAAGGCTTTTAATAGGCGTTACTATTTATATTGCGATTGCAACTGCCATGGTAGGTCCTATATCATTCTTAGGACTAATTACAGCCAATCTTGCTAGACTTAGCTTTAAGACATATAAGCATAGCTATTTAATATCAGGTACAGCAAGTATTTCAATTATTGTATTAATTATTGGTCAGGTTATTGTTGAAAGAGTTGTATCCTATTCAATTCCCATCAGTGTCTTTATCACCATTGGTGGAGGAATCTATTTCCTTTTCTTAATTATTAAATCAGAAAGGAGAGCTTAAATGAAAATTAGCAATCTTAGTAAAAATTACAACGCTAAAAAAGTTGTAAATAGTGTAAATTTAGAAATTAAAAAAAATAAGGTTACCTCCTTCATTGGTCCTAATGGAGCTGGTAAATCAACCGTTATGGGTATGATTTCCCGCCTTATTTTAAAGGATGAGGGAGAAATCGATTTTTACGATTTGGATATTGCCAAATGGAATAGCAAGGAGCTTGCTAAAAAGCTTGCCATTTTAACGCAGGCTAATAATATTCAAATGAAGCTTACCGTATATGAGCTTGTAGCATTCGGAAGATTTCCTTACTCTAAAGGCAAATTAAATGAGCTAGATAAGGAAAAAATCCAAGACGCCATTGATTATATGGAGCTTAATGATATTAAAAATCAATATATTGATGAATTATCCGGCGGACAGCGTCAAAGAGCCTTTATTGCGATGGTTATTGCCCAGGATACAGAATATGTATTACTAGATGAGCCAACCAATAATTTAGATATCTATCACGCTACAAAGCTAATGCGAACAGTAAGAAGGCTTTGTGATGAGCTAGGAAAAACCGTTATTTTAGTTCTTCATGATATTAATTACGCCTCATTCTATTCTGATTATATTTGTGCCTTCAAGGATGGAAAAATTGCCTTCTATGGCTCGGCAAATGATGTAATTACCAAGGAAAATTTAAAGAAGGTCTATAATGTAGACTTTGAAATTATTATAAAGGAAGGAAAGCCTTTATCAATTTATTATTAAGGAGAAAAAAATTATGAAATTAGTAAAATATTTATCTATAGGTCTAGCTGCAACACTTGCAGCTAGCCTGATAAGCTGTAAGGAAGAATCAGCTGACTCTTCAAAAAAGGAGACAGTTACTATTAGCTCTCTTAACCAGGAAAAGCAAGCAATTGAGCTTGAGGTAAAAAAGAATCCCGAAAGAATTGCGATTTTAGATATGGCCTGCCTTGATATTATTGATGCCTTAGGCGAGGGTGATAAGGTTGTTGCTTGCGCAACTACTACTATTACCTATCTTGAGCATTATTCACCAAACAACAATAAGAATATTGCCAATATCGGTACCGTTAAAAAGGCTGATATGGAAGCTCTTTACGCTGCTGAGCCTGATATTATCTTCATTGGTGGAAGATTATCTGCTAGCTACAATGAGCTATCTAAGGTAGCTACTACGGTATATCTTGCAACTAGCTCTACAACGGGTGTAGTTGCAAGTACAAAGCATAATGCTAAAGAAATTTCTAAGATTTTTGACAAAGAGGATAAGGTCGCAAGCCTAATGGCTTCTTATAGCGCAAGAATTGATGCGATTAAGGAATTCTCTAAGGATGTTAGTTGCTTAAATACCATTGTAAGTGGTTCAAGCATTAATGTACTTAACAATAATGGTAATCTTTCATTAATTGGTGTTGAATGTGGCTTTAATAATCTTGGTAATGTGTCAAGTGATGCAACACACGGTGATTCCGTTTCCTTTGAATATCTTGTTAAGCAGGATCCTGAATATATCTTTGTATTGGACAGAAACAGTGTAACTGGTGATACCAATATTGCTAAGGATGTTGTAGAAAACGAGGTTGTTAAGCAAACAAATGCATATAAGAATAATAAGATTATTTATCTTGAGCATTCTAATGTTTGGTATACTGCAAGTGGTGGTATTACGGCTTTAGGTGTTATGCTTGATGATTTAGAGTTTGGTCTTGGTCTTAATAAATAAAAAAGCATTTATTTTCTTTAAAAATAGACTATAATATAGATATATTATGGAGGTCTAAAATGAGTTGTATATTTTGTATGATTGGAAAAGGTGAAATTCCTTCTCAAACTGTTTATGAAAATGAATATGTAAGAGCGTTTCTAGATTTATCTCAAGCTGGTAAGGGCCATACCCTCGTTGTACCTAAAAAGCACGCTGATACGCTTCTTGATTTAGATGAAGTTACATATTTAGAGCTAATGAAGGCTGTTCATCTTGTAGCTAAAGCCGTAGATAAGGCCTTTGCCCCTGATGGAATCAATATTCTAAATAACTGTAAAGAGGCTGCCGGTCAAAGCGTAATGCACGCCCATGTTCACATTATTCCAAGATATAAGGATGATAAGATTTCCTTCCATCTTGTAAATAATGAAAATAAATACGATTTAAAAGAAATCGCAAACAAAATAAAAGAAAATATATAATAAAAAATCATTCAGCTTTAATTGCTGAATGATTTTTTATTATATAAAGATTATTTATCTTCCTTATCTTCCTTATGATCAGGCTTTGCTTTAAAATTAGCTTTCCACCAAAATAGCCTGCAAGAAGGCTTTTAATATCAAGGCCAGTAGCTTTTTGAAGACCATCAAATATTTGGGTACCATTTTTTGAAATTTCTTCTGTAAGCTTAGCTGTATTTCCCTCACCATACATTGTGATAGAATCAATCTTGCTCATAGCCTCAGACATTGGTTTAGCATATGCTTCAACAATATTAGGTAAGACATTAGAATCAAGAATTAGCTGTAATGTTGCAGCCTCACCATATTGCTTCATTGCTTCGGCTTTTGCTCTAATTGCATCGGCCTCGGCCTTACCCTTAGCCTCAATACCCTGCGCTTCGGCAAGCGCTGCTTCCTTTTCGGCATTAGCACGAGCTATTTTAGCATTAGCCTCTGCTTCGGCTGCCTTTTGGCGAGCTACCTTATCAGCCTCTGCTTTAATCTTTTGCATTTCTGCTTCCTGCATAAGCTCATATTTTTTAGCTTCAGCCGCCTTTTGACGCGTAAATAAATCAGCTTCTGCATTTTGTTGAGCTGCATATTTTTTAGCCTCTGCTACCTTATTAACCTCAGCATTTAATTGCTTTTCCTTAAGCTCTACTTCCTTATTTCCAAGCTCAACCTCACGCTCACGCTTAGCAATGTTAGCATTAACCTCAGCAACGTTAATTTCCTCTTGACGCTTTTGACGTTCAATATCATAAGCGGCATCAGCTTGGGCTTTAGCTGTATCTGATTTTTGCTTTAAAGCTGCAACTTGAAGTTCAAATTCTGTATTTTGTTGTACAATCTTTGTTTGAGACTCAACTTTAGCTTTATTAGCAATTTCACTAGCAGCACTTGATGCAATTGCAATATCACGTTCAGCATTAGCACGAGCAATCGCTGCGTCCTTAGAAATTTGTGAAATATTATCAATACCTAAATTTTCAATAACCTTGTTATCATCAGAAAATGATTGAATATTAAAGTTTACAACCTCAATACCAAGCTTTGCCATATCTGGTACAACATTTTCCTTAACCTTATTTGCAACACCCTGACGATCACGCACAAGCTCCTTAATTTCAACGGTACCAACAATTTCACGCATATTACCTTGTAATACCTGTTGAAGTTGATTTTGAAGCTCACGCTCATCCATATTCAAAATAGACTCAAAGGCTTTAGCTAAAAGCTCTGGATCAGATGAAACCTTTAGATTAGCTACACCATCAACATTAATGTTAATAAATTCTTTAGTTGGAATGGCTTCCTCTGTTTTAATATCTACCTGGAAGGCTTTAAGTGAAAGCTTATCCGTTCTTTGAAGGAAAGGAATACGGATTCCAGCCCTACCAATTAATATTTTTTTCTTTCCAGCACCTGAAACCATAATTGCCGTATCAGGACCTGCTTTAACGTAGCTCATTGCAAATAATATTGCAATTACTGCAACAATAGCTACAACTCCAATAATAATACCTGCTACACTTAATATCATTTCTATTTTCCCCTTTCTTAAGCTACTTTAATTATACATCTTTTTTTCCATTTTTCTACATAATTATATCGCTATCATCATCAAAAAATGACTTGATATTATTTTTAATCATACCAATACTATTGAGAGTAATTTTGTGAGACCAAAAATCGGGCATTAGACTCTTGTATATTTGATATTTATATCTTTCATCAACTAAAATAACAACACCTCTATCATACTCAGATCTAATTACTCTTCCCGCAGCCTGAACAACCTTATTAAAGCCCGGATAGGTATAAGCATAATCAAAGCCTGCGCCATACTTTTCTTCAAAATATTCCTTAATAATATTATTTTCAATATTAACCATAGGAAGTCCTACTCCTACAATTACAACGCCATTTAATAAATCACCCTGAAAATCAACCCCCTCAGAAAATGATCCGCCAAGCACAAATAAACCTAAATGAGCTTTTTTGGTATTTTTGAACTTATTAAAAATTCTATCTCTTTCACTATCATCCATATTAGGCTTTTGAATAATAACCTCACTATTTTCAATATCTAAATGACTTAAAACCATTTCAATATATTTATAGCTTGGAAAAAACGCAATATAATTTCCTTTTTTAGAATTAACTAGCCCCTCAATAACATGCGCTATATCTAAAATGGTAGCTTCTCTATCCTTATATCTTGTAGAGACATCATCCTTTATAATTAAATCTAAATTAGCTTGTGGAAAGGGTGATGGTAAATTTATATACTTACCATTTCCTTTAGTTAATAAATCCATATAGTATTTAAGTGGAAATAAGGTTGCACTAAAAAAAACAATACCCTTAGTTTTATTCTTAACCGTATCATAAATAAAATCAGAAGCGTCAGCACATTTTATTTCAATTTGAAAATGATTATCCTCAATCTTCTTCACAACAAACATATGCGACTGGCCAAAAAACTCTGCTGTATCAACAAAATCCTTTAATAAAAAGTAATCAGTTAAAATCTCATCTCTATCCTTTATTTCCTTATTATCAGTTAAAACTAATTCTGCTTTTTGAACAATTTGCTTTAAGCTTGATAGCATTAAATCATCAAGTAAATGCGAATAATAAAATAAATCCTTATTTACTAAATCATCATATTTTTTGAGTTCATCATAAAAATGTCTAATATTTTTAGTAATAGTTTTATCATAACTTGATATTTTTTCTTCAATCCTAAGAGGAAGTAATGAATCAAATTCCGCACTATACATATCCTTAGATCTTTCAACTAAATTGTGTGACTCATCACATAAAATCTTAGGTTGATATTCTGTATCCTCAAAATAACGAATAAGGTGGGCCTTAGGATCAAAAACATAATTATAATCACAAATAATGGCATCACAAAAATAAGATAGGTCAAGTGAATACTCAAAAGGACAAATATTATACTTTAAAGCATATTTCATAATTGTTTCCTGATTATATAATATTTCATTTGTGTAGATATCTTCTATTGCTTGTCTTAGCCTTGAAAAATAGCCTTTTGCAAAAGAACACTTTTCCGGATCACAATGCTGCATCTTACTTGCACAGCTTTTAGCCTTAGATGATATTACGATTGCATGAAGCTTTAAGCCTTCATTTTGAAGCATTCTAAATGAATCAATTGCGACCTCACGACCAATCGTTTTTGCGGTTAAATAAAAAAGCTTTTCATTCGGTTTAGTCATGCTTTTTAAGGTTGAAAATATCGTAGCCATTGTTTTTCCAATCCCAGTTGGAGCAATTGCATAAAGAATACTATTTGCCTTCATTGTTAAATATGTAGCCTTCATAAGCTCTGACTGACCTTGTCTTTTATTTGCAAAAGGGAAGGTTATATCCTTTAGTGTATCAAGCTTTACAGTTGAGGCCTCACTTAAGGTTTGATGCCATATAGTATAATCATCAATCGATTTATAAAAAAAGTCCTTAAGTTCATCAATTGTAAGAATAAAATTAAATTTTTTTGTTTTATAATCATCAACACTAATATAAGTAAGCCTTACTGGTACAATACTCATATTATTAATTAAACCATATAAATAAGCATATAGCTTTAATTGAGATAAATGCTCTTGATGATAATCTAAATCAATCTTTTTCAATTCCTCTCTTGTTGATTTTATTTCCTCAAGAATGGTATTACCATTTTCCTTTAAAACACCATCAATAAAACCATGAACCGTTATTTCATCATTTTTATAATTAAAAGTATACTTAATATAATATTCTTTTTGTGAATCATCATTATAAAGCCTTTGTAAATGAAGATGAGCCTTTTTGCCATCAATTTGTGAATGATTTTGAAAGAACTCATTTGTTAAATCTCCTGTTGAATATAAAAATGTAGCAATTTCTTTAACAGCATATGTTCTTTTCATAATAATTCTCCATATCTTAATCTATATAATAATCTAGCATTATTAAAAAGATATTTCAATAGAATTTAATTTTTTGGCAATAACTATTCATCTATTTTCAAGAAAACTATTTTTCAAAATAAATAATAGCATTAAATTAATTTAGTAGTATAAAGACTCTTAATTAAAAACTATATTTGTGATACAATAGCCTTGTATTAAGGGGGTTAATATGAAAGAAATACAATTCGAGCAAATTGAACAGGCTATATATAACGCTATTAATGAAGCCGCTTGTAGCTTAAATCAATTTACTTTAAACAAGATTAAATTAGCAAGAAAGTCAGAAAATAATAAAATAGCCTGTGGTATTTTAGATGATATTATAAAAAATGATACTCTTGCAAGTAAAGAAATGATACCAATGTGTCAAGATACTGGTATTGTAGTTGTTTTTGCTAAAATAGGCTATGATATTCATTTTAATTGTGATTTATATGATGCAATCAATTCTGGTGTTTCTAAGGCGTATAATGACTTTTATTTAAGAAAAAGTGTTGCAGATCCTTTATCAAGAATAAATACCAAAGATAACACACCGGCTATTGTTCATACTGTATTCACTAAAGGTGATATGCTAGAGCTTACTATCGCACTTAAAGGTGCTGGTAGTGAAAATATGAGTAAGCTTAAAATGCTTAATCCCACTGATGGATATGAAGGAATTACTGATTTTGTCATTGAAACCATTAAAGAAGCAGGGGGAAGACCTTGTCCTCCTCTTTTTGTTGGAATTGGTATCGGTGGTGATTTTGAAAAGTGCGCCCTTCTTGCTAAAGAGGCTTTAATGCAAGAGGATAATAGTCAAAATGAAGAAATAAAACGACTTGAAGAAACAATATTAAATAAAATTAATAGCTTAAATATTGGACCTATGGGTCTTGGTGGTAATACAACCGCTTTTGCTGTTTTTATAAAAACAGCACCTTGCCATATAGCTTCTTTACCAGTTGCAGTAAACATTCAGTGTCATGCTAATAGACATGTAAAGGTGGTGTTATAATGGATTTTAAAAAACTTAAAGCAGGAGATAAAATATATTACACAGGAGTAATATATACTGCAAGAGATCAAGCTCATTTAAGACTAAAAGAAATGATTGATAATCATGAAAATATACCAATTGATTTTCAAAATGCTTTAATCTATTATGCCGGACCAACACCTACTAAGCCTGGAAATGTTATTGGTTCAATTGGACCAACAACGTCATCAAGAATGGACAAGTTTATTGATTATATGAAACCTCTTAAAATTGAAGGAATGATTGGAAAAGGACCTCGTTCTTCTTATGTTAAGGATAAAATTAAAGAGGACGGGCTTATTTACTTTGTAGCAACGGGTGGAGCTGGAGCACTACTTTCTAAGGCAGTTATCAGCGCTAAAGAGGTTTTATTTGAAGATTTGGGCTGCGAATCAATTAAACGCTTAGAAGTTAAGGATTTTCCTTTACTTGTTGCAATTGATACTAGTGGAAATAATATATTTGAAAGGAATTAAAATTATGAGTTTAAAAGATGATGCATTAAAATTTCATGAAGGAGGTAAATTTGAAACAACTCTAAAGCATGAAATAAATAATCGTAATGATTTATCACTTGCGTATACACCGGGAGTTGCAAATGCTTGTTTAGCGATTAAAGAAACTCCTGAATTGGCATATAAATATACATCTAAAGGTAATATTGTAGCTGTTATTACAGATGGTACTGCGGTTTTAGGACTTGGAGATATTGGTCCTCTTGCTGGCATTCCTGTTATGGAAGGAAAAGCAAACTTATTTAAAAAATTTGCCAATATTGATGCTATTTCCTTATGCTTAAATACTAAAAATGTAGATGAAATTGTAGCTATTTGTAAAGCATTAGAGCCATCACTTGGCGGTATTAATCTTGAAGACATTTCTGCGCCTAGATGTGTTGAAATTGAAAGACGCTTAATTAAAGAAATGAATATTCCCGTAATGCACGATGATCAACATGGTACTTCTATTGTAGTTGGAGCAGCTGTTCTTAATTGTTGTAGATTAACTCATAAGAAAATGTCTGATCTAACTGTTGTAATGTCGGGTACAGGTGCAGCTGGTTCTAATATTGCAAGAATGCTTAAACGCCTTGGTGTTAAGCGTATTTATGCATCAAATAAAGATGGTGTTGTTGATGCTAAAAACTATGATTCTTATGATTTTTTAATTAAAGAATTAATTGACGATGGAATTATTGATACAAAACCAAATCACGATAATACCCTAGCTTCCCTTCTTAAAGATGCTAATGTATTTATTGGTGTATCAGCCCCTCATCTTGTAACTAAAGAAATGGTTAAAACAATGAAAGATCCTTTTGTTTTTGCTATGGCAAATCCTGAGCCTGAAATAACCTATGAAGAAGCTATTTCTGGTGGTGCAATTGTTGCAGGTACAGGAAGAAGCGATTTTCCGAACCAAGTTAATAATCTATTAGCATTCCCAGGAATTTTTAGAGGTGCCCTTGACGCAAAAGCTTTAAAAATAACTGAAGGAATGAAAATGGCTGCTGCACAAGCTCTTGCTAATCTAATTACAGACGATGAATTAAAAAATACTTATATTCTTCCGGATGCTTTTGATAACCGTGTTGTTGAAGCTGTATCAAAAGCTGTATATGAGGAAGCGATTAAAGAAAATATTATTAGAAAATAAATAATTATATTATGTATTCTACATATATGATATACTAGACATATAGAAAGTTGGTACTGATATGAGAATAAAACAAAAATCATTACTTAAACTTAACATTTTAATTGAAGGCCTTTTCGCTTAATTGCGAAAAGGTCTTATTTTTTTCGAAAATTTGGAGGATTATATATGATTAAAGAACAAGAAAATGAAGTAATTGAAAAAAATTATTTCCATGATTTACAAGAAATCAAGGAAACGATTAGAACCAATCAAAATAAAGCTATGGTTGTAGTAAATAGCGCCATGATTATGACTTATTATGAAATTGGTACTATTATTAATAAAAGAAAAACTTGGGGTAGTAAATATATAAAGAATCTAGCTAATGATTTAAAGGAATATGGGAAAGGTTATTCAGAAAGAAACTTGCAAAGAATGGTTTTCTTTTCGAAAACATTTAAAAAATATGAAATTTTGCCCCAAGTTGGGGCACAAATTCCTTGGAGAACATTATATGATATTATATCAAAGGCAGATTCAAAAGAATTTATACTATGGTATATCAATGAAACACATAAAAATGGTTGGTCTAGATCTATGGTATTAAATCAAATAGCTATGGCATCTTATGAGCGAAGTTTAATAGAACCTACTACTTCTAATATAACTAAATCTGATGATTTAACTAATGAGTTATTTAAGGATACTTATGTCTTTGATTTCTTAGATAAAAATAATATTAACAATGAAAAGGATTTAAAGAATCAAATGATTGATAATATCATTAAATTCCTACAAGAATTAGGACCAGGCTTTACACTTGCAGGTAAGGAATATAAATTAGTAACTCCTACTAATAAAGAGTTCTATATTGATTTATTAATGTATCATACAAAGATTCATGCATATGTAGTTATTGAAGTTAAAATAGGTGAATTTACTCCTGCTGATTTAGGACAACTTGTCTTTTATGTTAATGCTATAAATAAGCTTGAAAAAACGGATGTAGACTCTAATACAATTGGATTGCTTCTTTGTAAGGATGCAGATAAATTTGTAGCCGAAACAACTCTTGAAAATTCTTTACTTAAGCTTGGTATTTCTAAATATAAATTTATTGAAGAATTACCAGAATACTTAAGTAAAAAACTAAAGGAAAATAATTAAAAATAATTGAGGTATTAAAATGATTAAAGAAAAAAATAACGAAGTAATTGATAAAGATTATTTCCATGATTTACAAGAAATCAAGGAAGCGATTAGAACCAATCAAAATAAAGCTATGGTTGTAGTAAATAGTGCTATGATTATGACTTATTATGAAATTGGTACGATTATCAATAAAAGGAAAACTTGGGGTAGTAAATATATAAAGAATCTAGCTAATGATTTAAAGGAATATGGGAAAGGTTATTCTAAAAGAAACCTACAATTTATGAGTCAATTTGCAAATAATTTCACAAAAAATGATATAGTGAAGCAAGTTGCTTCACAAATACCTTGGTTTACAATTGTTGTAATTATGCAAAAGTCTTCCTCACATGAAAAAATGCTGTGGTATATTAATGAAACATATAAAAATGGTTGGTCTAGATCTATGGTATTAAATCAAATAGCTATGAAGGCTTATGAACGTAGTTTAATTGAACCTACTACTTCTAATATAACTAAATCTGATGATTTAACTAATGAGTTATTTAAGGATACTTATGTTTTTGATTTCTTAGATAAGAATAGCATTAAAAATGAAAAGGATTTAAAGGATCAAATGATTGATAATATCA
>MNRZ01000065.1:948-28806 GCA_001916215.1 Clostridium sp. CAG:307_30_263 | reverse complement strand
CCTGCTGATTTAGGACAACTTATCTTTTATGTTAATGCAATTGATGATTTAGAAAGAACTGAAAGAGATGATGAAACAATTGGCTTATTATTATGTAAGAAAGCTGATAGCTATGTGGCTAAAACATCCTTAAATAAAGCACAACTACATCTTGGTATTTCTAAATATAAATTTATTGAAGAATTACCAGAATATTTAAATAAAAAACTAAAGGAAAATAATTAAAAATAATTGAGGTATGAAAATGATTAAAGGACAAGAGGCTTACTCCTATAATAATTTAATTTTGATGACTCATTTTGCATAAGAATTTAAAGACATAAAAATTAATAAATCATTTTAAATTTTCATAAAAAAAGATGATAAGTGCAATAATAAAGCATATACCATCTTTTTTCTACTATTCTATTTCATTTTTTATATTGATTTTGTTAATAACTAAATCTACAATTGAACAACTCAAAGAAAGCGAAAACATTACGATTGGTGTAATAAGAGCCGAACCAATAGAATAATCGGGATAAGTAATAATATTGTCTTTAAATGAAGAAAAATCATTTTGAATAGTTAATGCAGTATCTCTTACACATTGACTAAATGTAATTGTTATTACAATTGCTAAAACCAAGGAAATTCCCGTAAATATTATATTTGAATATGATTCCTTTTGATTTAACTTTTTAATTATTCTTATTAAGAAAATAGCAACTACTATGACCACAAAAAAAGCCACTACATAACCGATTATAACCTTCGTCATAAGCTCTTCTCCTTGCTTAGGAAGAGCTCCACTTTGATTACTATCTAAATTACAATATTCATATGCAGCTTTACAAAGAAGCATCAATATAGCACCAATACTATATTCCTGTTTTGTTGTAAGATATGATGAACTAGCATCTTTGATTATAACAACAGAATTTGTTAAACTAAATCCACCAATAAAAAAGAAAACTATAATTCCAAGCTTTAAAACTTCAGAAATAATGTTTTTATATTTATAATTTCTATTAGCAATCATATCTAAAACAAACCTAATTATATGTAATGCTAATAACACACAAAAATCAAGAATCACACAAGCTTTTATGAAACCACCAACTGTAAGATTAACGCCTAAATTTAAAATGCTCATATTAGTAGTAACATTCAACCTCATCAATGAAGCCACAAGCGCACTTCCTAATGTTACACCAAACATTACCATTACTAAATGTTCAAGTGAAACAAAATCACGTGGTTGTTTTGCAATTTTTACGATAGCCACAATTAAGCATATAGAGCTAGTAATCATAATTGCAATTACACAAACCAAAAGGACTATATTCATCGATAAATCTCCAATTACACTATATTCATAATGATACATTTCTTCATTAATTTTAAAATTAGTGATATTATCAATAATTGAAAATAAATTTAATGAACCAATAGTATTATAATTTTGCTCAAGAATATCTGAGCCTTGTGATACTCATGATAAAATATTTGTAAATGAAGCTCCAATCGTTAACAAAATTAAAATTAAACATAAACTAAATGATGTTATTTTTAAAATTTTTGTTATTAGATTTAAAACATTATTAGTATTAATAGAACTATTAACATTTTTGGTCTTAGTTTTTTTAGACGTTTCATCTAATCTTGTTCCACATTTAATACAAAACTTACTTCCCTCCTCATTCTCATAGTTACAATTTGGACAAATATTTTTAAGCTTTTGTCCACAGCCTGAGCAAAATAAAGCATGTTCTTTATTATCTACTCCACAATTTTTACAAATCATTTCTTCTCCTCCTCTTTCTTGTTAATTTCATTATACCACTAATTTTAAAAAAAACATCTTAGAATTATACTAAGATGTTAAAAATTATTGTGTGTAAATATTACAATTAACCCGTTTTTTTATTTCAAATGTAACTCCTACCTCTTCATTTCTAACTGATAAATAATAGCCAAAAAAATCAAGTGTCTTTTTTACAATTGACATTCCAAGGCCAAATTGGCCCTTAGATCCTTTCTCATATGGTTTAAAGAAACCATTTAAAAATTGTTCGTCAATATGCTCTCCATCATTATAAATTTGAATAACACCATCATGTAATGATATTTTTATTTCTGATTTCGCATATCTTTTTGCATTATCAATAATATTATCAATTACAGTATAATAATTTTCTTGATAACCTTTATAATAGCATTCATCTAGATCTAAAGTAAACTTAAGTTTTGTTTTTTGATATATATATGTATTAACAACACTTTCAATAATTTCTTTCATATTACAATTTTGAAATTCTTCCTTTTTTTCTAGATACTCAAGACGGTTATATTGTAATAACGTTGTAACCTTATGCTGCAAATTAGTACACTGATTTTGAATAATTTTAGCATCCGATTTATCAGCCATACCATCTTCAATTGCTTCAGCATATGATTTTATAACTGCAATCGGAGTTTTAAAATCATGACTTATATTTTGAAGCATTTCCTGCTTTGTTGATTCATTATGAAGAATTTCATTTCGCATTTGCTCAATTGATTTTGATAAATCCGCCAACTCATCTTTTCCATCATCAACATATTCTTCCTTATAATTACTTGCCGGAAGATTTGCTATATGCTTTTTTAAACGATTAATTCTAGCAACATAAGCACTACTCCAAAGTCCTAAAATAAAAAATGCAAAAATAAACACTATGCTGAAAATTAAAATAATCTGAGAACTAATATTATTTGAAAATTCACGAGCATACTTTGTATTAGCCACAGCAACAATAAAGGTATAAGAATCATTTTCAACTGCAGTTGTTTGATAAGCATAATAAATTTTAGTTGAATTTTCTAAATTAATTGTCGCATGTCCGGAAGCATCACTTCTAAATTCAATAGCATTTAATAAAATATCAATTTGCTCAAACCCAATAACATCTTTAAAGTTTTTAGAACATTTCAATTCCTCTAAATTATGAGGATAAACTCGAATACGACCCTGAATCGTACACAAATTTATTGATTTTGAAGTTTCTGGGGCTAGCTCGCAATTGTGCCAGAAAGATTTTGTAACCTCAATATATGATTCTAACCGGTCATAAGTTTGTGTTTCAGATATATTTCTTACACGACCAATTACTATCATTCCAAAAAGGGCAGATGATAAACACAAAAGACCAAAGAAAAGAATTATTAATTGTGTATTAAACTTAAATTTTCTCATAACAAACGATATCCAAATCCATAAATTGTTTCAACTGATAAAGAAGGCATTTTTTGACGTAACCGTCTCATTAGGTCATCAACAACGCGGTCTGAACCAAAATACTCACTACCCCATACCGCATCAAGGATTTGGTCACGAGAAAAAGCCTTTCCTTTATTTTTTACTAAAAATAAAAGTAAATCATATTCTTTAGCAGTAAGATTTAAATTTACATCATTAAAAGTTACAACTCTTTTATCAAAATCAAGACGATAATCACCATATTGAACAATATTTTCATTATTACTATTTTGAGCATAAACCCTATTTAAAAGATTTTTCACTCTAAGCATCAATTCTCTAATCGAAAAAGGCTTTGAAATATAATCATCACTACCAAGTTCAAGTCCCATTATTCGATCAATATCTTGATCTCTAGCTGATGTAAAAATTACTGGCATTTTAGGATTAAATTCACGAATTTTTTTTATTAAATCATAACCATTTAAGCCACCAGGTAACATTATATCTAAAATCCATAAATCGAAAGCTTCATTCATGTGTGAATATGCTTCCTCACCGGTCAAAAAATGGGTAACTAAAAAGTTTTCACTTTTTAAATATTTACAAACTAAATTTGCTAAATCTGCTTCATCCTCAACGTAAGCTATTTTATACATATTTCCACATCCATTCTATAAATATAGTATAACATAATAAATCTACTCATTAAAGTGAAAGAAGAAGCTTTTGGCTTCTTCTTTCTAAATTGGGAGAGTTAGTTTTTGCTTTTGAATTCTATCTATTGTTTGTGTAGGGAGAATTATGATAGAATATCGTCTTCCTTAGAAGACACCTTTATTATACCCAATAATTATCGTATAATTATAAATAAATTATGGGAAATTGTGAAAAAATACTTTTTTTTATGTCTATAATAAAAGAGGTGCATAAATCCACCTCTTAATTTTAAATATAAATTAGTCCTTATCGTACATATCCTCATAATCATCCATGATGTCATTATATGAATCTTCATCCATATACTTTGTTTCATCATCTTCATCATAAGTTTCTGTTACAAGCTCGTCTGGTTCAATCTCATCCTCGTCTTCATCATCGCTATAATCATCTTCATCAGATTCAGGGTCATAATCGTCAGAATTTTCGCTATCTTCATCCTCGTTATTATCATCAAGAGAATAAAAATCATCAGCTGATTCTTCTTCCTCATCATCATCTTCAATTTCACCAGTATTAAAGGCTGATCCATCCTTATCCCATTCATCAAGAGATTGACGGCTCTTTAAATCCCATTCCTCATCACCCATGTATACGAAAAGGGAGCTTGTTGTAATATCGATATATAATTGAGCAGCGTGACTTCCATCCTCATCATCGATACCCTTCATTTCAAGAGTTTCTTTAATGATTTTAGAAATAGGTTGCTTTGACTTCTTATCATTCATTAATTTAACTGCTACTTCTAGCATAGACATTTGTTGAATATTTTCCATATTTCATTCCTCCATTAGAACGCATAACATATTTTACTAAAAAGTTTACTTTTTTTCAAGTGTATTTTCAATTATTAAATATAATTTTACATTAGATTGAAATGTCCCATCTAAATAGTAATCATATTCAATTATTATTTTTTTATCCTCAAAGATTAAGCGCTTAGTTTTGACAAGCATATCAAAACTCAATCCAAGCTTATTTTCATAATGACATATGGTAGGATTTAAAGGATCAAAAAGTAAATTCATCTTAGCATTACCATCACGTTTAAAACGTAATGTTTGACCTTCTTTTTTATAGTATATATAGCCCTCATTTGTCTTATCTTTAAAGCCTAAATAATCATCATGATAAAATAATTCTTCCTCTAAAACTAAATGTTCTTTATCAATAAAGCTATGAAATTTAACTTTCAAAATATCACCACGCTACAATAACAATATTAACAAAACAAGGATTAAGCCTGGTAGATAAAAAAAGCCAATTAATGCCACATTTATAAAATTAAATGGTATTTCAAAATTCCAAAATTGACCTATTAAATTTATTAATAAAATACTAATCGTACCAATCAAAAATGATTTGATTAAATATTTTATTATCTTCACATTATCACCATTTAATCCTATGCCAATAATATTTATTTATTCATTATAATCTCTTCTACCCTCTAAGGCCTTTAAAACAGTTGTTTGATCAGCATATGACAAATCACCACCAACAGGAATACCATGAGCTATTCTTGTAATTTTAACGTCAATTCCATCAAGCAAAGCTTTTATATATCTTGAGGTTGTTTCACCTTCAAGAGTTGCATTACAAGCTAAAATAATTTCTTTAATTGTACCTTCCTTTGCTCTTTCAATTAATGATTTAATATTAATATCATCAACACCGATACCTAAAGAAAAATCAATTGCGCCATTTAAAACATGATATAAACCTTTATATACACCTAACGCTTCTAAAACGTATAAATCTTTAACGGTTTCAACTACCATTACCTTTGTTTGATCTCTTGTTTTATCACTACAAATAGGACAAATTTCATCTTCAGATAAATTGCCACAAATTTTACAGTTAACAACATTCTTCTTTACAGTAAGTAATGCATTAGCAAAATTTTCAGTTTTAGCCTCAGACATATTAGAATACACATGTAACGCTAACCTTAGAGCTGTTTTTTTACCAATACCTGGTAACATAGAAAATGATTCTACTAAATCATTTATCGCTTTTGGATATTCCATTCCTAGAATAATCCTCCCATGCCTGGAAGTCCAGAGAATCCACCAAGTGATTTTTCAGTTTCACGCTCAATTTGCTTAATTGCATCATTAAATGCTGCAACTAAAGAATCTTCAATCATTTCAATATCTTCCTTTGATTCTAAAGCTTCTGGGTCAATTTTCACACTTTTAACCTCATGCTCACCAGTCATTTGAATTTCAACCATTCCTCCACCTGACTTACCTGTAAATACAGTTTCAGCAATACGCTTTTGCGCATCCATCATTTCCTTTTGCATTTTTCTAATTTTCATCATCGCAGCTTGATTCATAATTTTATTCCTCCTTAATATTTACTAAATCATGATCGAACATATTATATATCTCATCTTCGAGGCTTACATTATTTTCTTTTATATGTTTTTTTACCGGTATTACAACATTATTAAATACAATATTGCCTACAGTTCCACCTAAAGAAAGCTTAGCTCTAAAATCATTTATAATTTCAGTCCATTTATCCTTAGGAACACAATATAAGCATTCAAAGTGATTATTTTGATTAATAATTTTAAGAGCCTGGTCATAATAAGGACTTCTCATTAGACGGTTCGCTGAGGCAATATTTCCTGTTACAAGAATTATACCATCATTAGATACAGCTCCAACAGCAGTAGATTTTAAAATTTCAAAATGATTACCTTCAGATTTTATAATTCCTTCTATTAAACCTTTAAGCTGTTTATTTCCAGCATTAATTATTTTAGCTATATCTTCAATTTGAATAAATGAAGCATCATTTTCAATCTCAGTATTAGCTATTGTAGGCTTATCATATTTTAAAATTTCTTCCGGGTTACTTGTAAAATTAATCTTAGGTTCATTATTTTGAACTGGCATTACCGTAACGCCTAAAGCTATTTGACGCTCAAGAGCTTCAACTCTACCAAGAAGTGATGCATAGTCATTAAGATGACCATCAGCCATTTTTAAAAGACCAAGCTCTAAATAAGCTCTTTTTTGCGTTGTAAATTTAATATTATTCAACGTATCATTTAAGATATCTAGCCATTTATAAATAATTTCGTTTGAAATCTTAGCTAAAAAAACCTGATATTCTTCTGTTTTATAGGCACTCTTTAAAGAATTTGAGCTTCCTATCTTAGCAAGTAAAGCATCTCTTAAAAAGATAATAACATCATTAATAATTCTTGGAATTTCCTTGCCATCAGAAATAATCTCACCTAAACTTTTTAAAACCTCAGCACTATTAGATTCTAAAGCTTCCTTGAGCATATGTAAGATTATCTGACTCGAAATATTACCTGAAACAGCCAAAACATCATCCTCAGAAATCACGTCATCGGTTGAATAAGAAATCGATTGATCAAGTAATGAAAGAGCATCTCTCATACCACCCTCTGAGGATTCAGCAATTAAATCCACCGCTTCAGGAGTAGCTTTTATATTTTCAGCATTTAAAACATACTGTAATCTTTCTACAATATCGGCTTTATCAAGAGATTGAAAATCAAAACGCTGACATCTTGATAAAATAGTAGCTGGTATTTTGTGAGGCTCAGTTGTAGCCAAAATAAAAATAACATGACTAGGTGGCTCCTCAAGGGTCTTTAAAAGTGCATTAAATGCTCCTTGAGATAGCATATGTACCTCATCGATAATATAAACTTTGTAGCGGCATTCACTTGGTAAATATTTTACTTTATCTCTTAGATCACGTATTTCATCAACACCATTATTAGACGCCGCATCTATTTCAACAATATCAGAAATAGTACCCTTGGTAATTCCTTTACAAATTTCACATTCATTACAAGGCTCAGTTGTAGGACCGTGAACACAATTTAAAGCCTTTGCCATTATTTTAGCCATGGAGGTTTTACCAGTTCCTCGTGGACCTGAAAATAAATAAGCATGCGCTACCTTATTCAATTTAATAGCATTTTGTAATGTTGTAACAACATGTCTTTGTCCTGCAACAGATTTAAAATCCTGAGGACGATATGAACGATATAATGCTTGATAGGCCATGTTATCAATCCTTTCACTGCTACAATTATATCATAAAATATAATTTTTTTTACATAATAATTTTGAAATATCATAAACTTATTTTGAGGCGAATGTTATGAAAAAATATTTAAAAAATATCTTGTTATTTTTATTATTATTGTTCCTTTATTTTCTTCCTACACTTATCTTTAAAGCTGATAATAAATATTATGATAGCCTAAATAAGCCTTTTTTTGCGCCTAAGCCTATTATATTTTCCCTTTGTTGGTCTATTCTTTATATTATTTTTGCCATTTTATTAATTAAAATATTAAAAAAAGAATTTCGACAAGGACTTGTTATTATGGGGATAAATTATTTTATTTCTTTCTTTTTTATTTTTTTCTTTTTTGTAAAACAAAATTTATTTTTATCTTTTTGTAACACCTTTTTGAGCTTTTGTTCAGGATTACTATTATTCCTTTACTTTATGAAAAAAGATAGATACTTAGCATTCATGGTTACTCCCTATCTTTTATGGACAGGGTTTGCATCAGTATTAATGTGTACGATTTATTTTTTAAATTAAATTAACACCGTAGTAAGAACTAATTTGTGTAACTGGATTAAATTCCTTATACCCTACAATTTCTGTATCAGGTGATACAAGGAGGTCATAAATAGTCGTCGCAAAGCCATCGTAGTTAGTATTTTTACCAACACTTTTAAATACTTTTGTAACTAAATCTGAACAATAATGGCTATTTTTAGTATTCATAATAAATGTAAGATTATAAGGATCCCCAATCATTGAAATTGCTTTATTTAAAGCCTCATTTCTATCCTCATCTGTTAAGCCTTTAACTCTTAAAATAATATATTTTTCAGTAAACGAAGTGTTTTCCCAATAGGCTTTAGATGATACAAATACTTCCTTATGAGAATTATTATAAGTTGTTTCTATCAAATCATAGTTAGTTAAGTTTAAATCTTTTGATTTATATTCATCCATACAAATTGCAGCGTGACCACCAATAAAATAATTAATAAATGGCGTGCACCATAAATTAAAGGTTGATTCAAGCTTAATAATAATATCAAGTGGTGCCCCTGGATTCATTCCATAAGAATGATACTCGAATGAAGGCCTTTCTGTTTCACGTGAAACATTATAAAATTTAATATATTTATTAGGACTAGAAACCTCATCACATTCATTCTTAAATTCTTCTATTTTATTATACGAATAAATATTTTCAAAAGTTGAATCAATTATGATATACCATAAAGTAGTCAAAGTTATGATTAGAAAGAACTTTAACATGAATTTTAATTTCATAAAATCACCCTTTGATGTTATTTTATCATATTTAGATATAAAAAAAAGACCCCACTTACAAATAAAGTGAAATCTTTTTTAATTATTAATTCTTAGGTTTAATCACGATAGCACGTTCTTCGCCTTCACCCTCAGATTCAGTATAAACGTCACGCCAATCTGATAACTTTTCATGAATAACACGACGTTCAAAAGAATTCATAGGATCAAGCTTAACTGCGATTTTCGTTTTAGCTACCGACTTAGCTGTTTTAGTAGCTAAAATCTCAAGCTGATGAATTCTATTAGCACGATAAGAACCAATATCAAGTGTTACAACAATGTAATCCTTTGTATAAGAACCAATCAAATTTTTAATTAAAGTCTGAAGGGCCTCAAGTGTATGTCCCTTAGTACCAATTAATAAAGGATTTTCACTAGAATCAATTACATAATGAATTTCTGATTCTTGACCAATTGTTCTAACCTCAATATTAAATTGTTCAATGCCCATTGAATTTAAAATACTCTCTAAATATTTACGACCTTCAAGTGCTAGATTAACATCTAGTAAAGCTTCATAAGTATTTTCACCAATTTCATTTAAGAACAACTTTTCTTCTGATACATGTAGCTTAGCTACAGCAATTTGAGTTGCTTCTAATAAAGATGATGCTTGAATTTCAATTTTTTTCTGCATATTCTCACCACTTATTTATTAAATTATATTGTTTTTTTCTTGAGCTTTATAATATGCTCTTTCATTTAATTTACGACCTACCTGTGATTGGAATAATTGGTATACACCACCAATTAACCAATATAATGATAAGGCAGTACTTGATAAAGACATGAAGAAGAACATTAAAACCATAAAGTAATTCATATACTTCATTGTCTTTTGTTGTTGCTCCTGCCCTTGAGTTTTAACACTACGGCGTTGCTTTTGATATTTTGGAGGCTTACTTGCAAGCTTTTGGCTTAAAAGTGTTACTGCAGAGAATAATACTGCTACTAAAATACCAAAGAAAATATCTTGCCAAGCAGAAGCCTTTGCAATACCATCATTTTGACCCATAACAGCTGTATTAATATCAAAGAAACCAAATAACTTTGTATTACCAAGAGTAAAACGTCCCGATGCACTTACAACACCATCAAGAGTTTCTGTAAGCTGAATACGTCTTACACATTCATACATTGCCATGAAAAGAGGGAACTGAAGAATCATTGTAAAGCCACAACCAAGAGGATTCATCTTATATTTCTTATATAAGGCTAAAGTTTCTTGCTGCATACGTTGTTGTGATTCAGGATCCTTACGATTTTGATATTTTCTTTGGATTTTTTCCATTTCTGGCTGAAGTAGTGTCATCTTTAATGATGTACTATTTTGCTTAGAATAAATTGGCCAAGCAATTGTTCTTACAATAATAGTTGTAAAAACAATACCCCATGCATAAGAATTACCACAAAGACGACCAATTGTACCCATTAACCAAGCAATTGGGTATGAAAGTAAAGCAACTGGCCAACCCCATAATCCTTGCCAAAAGCCAGAGAATTTCCATTCTGCAGCCCAAGTAGTATAAGGAGTTGTAGGCCAAGAACCTTGACGACAGCTTGCAAGAGCACCAACCACTACAATCAAAACCGCAATCATAGCGATCTTATTTATATTTTTTGTAAAAAATAATTTCACAATTTTGCTCCTTTATTTTCAATATTAAGTTTGTTAAACATATAAATTAGTTGTTTAACCATTTCTGCATATGAAATATCTAATATGCTTTTTTTTGCTACTACGAAAACATCCATTTTGCTTGTTGGTAAAAGAATTGAATCGATAGCACTTCTAAGTTGACGTTTAACTTTATTCCTTATAACAGCATTACCAATTTTCTTTCCAACACTAATCGCATATCTAAAATTATTGGCTTCGTGATTTTCTTTTTTATATACTACAAAATATTTATTAGAATATGAATCCTTTTTTTTCAAAATAGCTTCAATGTCTTCATTTCTTTTAACGCGATATTGTTTATTCATGAATATCTCCTTAAAAAATAAAAGAACTACCCTAAAATAAATTTAAATGATTCTGGTAGTTCTAGTATTTATCATTATTATTTAATTACTTTGATAGGCGTTTACGACCCTTTTGACGACGACGCTTAATAACTAAACGTCCACCAACGCTTGACATTCTAGCACGGAAACCATGAGTTACTTTTCTCTTGTGCTTATTTGGTTGATATGTTCTTTTCATACTAACAGCCTGCCTTTCTTACGAAACCATGCGTAAAACATTATACAAAAAGCATAAGTTTTTGTCAACACTATTTTTAAAATTTATATTACAAAATTTTAAAAACTAAAATAAATAGATTTTTTTATTTTTTTAATTGAGATTAAAAGTATTTGATTTAAATTTAAAGCATATTAATCTTAATTTAATTAAAATTTGCTTATTTTTTTAATAATTAGATATTTTTTTTAAAAAAACGACTTTTCAACAGCTTTTTTCATATTAAAAATAAGGCAAAATGGGGAAAACTTTTAACTCACAAACTATCAGAATGTGGAAATGTGGATAACTTTTTATTTTCTCTTAGTTAAGCCATTTATTTTTAAAAAATATCCACATTCTATATGTTAATAACTAAAAAATCACTCTTTTTCTTTTCAAAGTTATCCACATTTTTGGTGGAAAACTTTTTGTTGTAAATTGTGTATAAAGTGGTATCATTTACTTACGAAGAAAGAAGTGAAAGTTATGGAGCAATATCAAACGCTTTGGAATCAAACCAAAGAAAAGCTCAAAGAAACATATGATGAAGAAGCCTACATGTCAACCTTCAATGATATTACTAAAGTAATAAAGGTAAGCAACGGTGTTATTTATATTCTATGTCCTTCACAGCTTATCAAAACTAAAATTGAAAAATTTTACTCTAATAATATCCAAAAAATTGTATCATCATTGTCTAGCCAAACAGTTAGATTAAAATTTGTAACAGAAGAACAAATTACTGAAACGCCTAAAGTTACTCCTACAAATCTTCCTGATGAAGGCTTTCAAACCAATTTAAATGCATCTTATTCTTTTGATTCCTTCGTTGTAGGTGAATCAAATAAATTCGCATTTAGAATTGCAACTCAAGTTTCAAATCCAGACCAGGGCGTTTTTATTGCTAACCCCCTATATATATTTGGCGGAGTTGGTCTTGGAAAAACCCATTTAATGCAAGCCATTGGTAATGCTATTTTGGATAATGATCCCTCTAAAAAGGTCTTATTTATACCTGCTACAACCTATATAGCGGATTATACTAAAGCTGCTCATCAGGCTCGCAATCTTAAATTTGATGATGAAGGTGACGCAGATGATGCTTACACAAGATTTCATCAAAAATATGACAATTTAGATGTTCTTTTAGTTGATGATATTCAGTTTTTGCAGGGAGCAAAAAAGTCGCAAGCTGAATTTTTTAAACTATTTAATCAAATGCATGATAATAATAAGTTAATTGTTATTACATCAGATAAACCTGCTGATCAACTTAAAGATATTATGGATCGTTTAACATCAAGATTTAACTGGGGTATGGCCGTTGATATAAAGCTACCTGATCTTGAGCATCGTGTTAAGATTTTAAAAAGAAAACTATCTGATAGCCATGATTCCGTTGTTGGTGATGAGGTTTTAAGATATATCGCAGCTACCTTCCCTAATAATATTAGAGATTTAGAATCAACTCTAAATCGAGTCATTAAAATGTCAATTTGCGAAAATAAGGAAATAGATCTTGATTTTGCTAAGCAAGCTATTGAACCTTTGCTCAAAACAAGACAAAATGGCGGAAATGGCGATGAATACGAAAATATAAAATCAATTGTTGCGGATTTTTATAAAATAACAATCGATGACCTTGTAGGATCAAAGCGCCAAGCCCTTTATGTAGATGCAAGACATATTTGTATGTATATCTTAAAAACTAAATATAACCTACCATACAAAAAAATTGGTACTTTACTTGGAGGACGAGATCATACAACTGTAATAGCGGCGGTTGAAAAGGTTTCTCATAACAAAGATCGAGATGAAAAAACCAAAATGGCAATTGATTACATTTTAAAGAAAATGGGGTAAACTGCAAAAATCCCCATAATTATCTACCATTTATCCCCCATTTGTGGTATAATAAAAACGTGGTATTTAAGCCGTTTTTTTAAGTTATCCACATTTCCACATTCACTAATAATAAATAATAATAAAACATAAAAAAATATATATAAAAGGAGCTTATTTATGAATTTTACAATTGATCGTGATGTTTTACTTGAAAATTTAAATAATATTTCAAGAGGTTTACCTCAAAAAAGTCCTATGCCTATTTTAACAGGTATCAAAATGGAAGTTACAAAAGATGATTTATATATGACATCATCTAATATTGATCTTTCAGTTCAGGTAATTGTATCTGATAAATCTTTAGTAATTACAGAACCTGGTAAGACAATCATTCCTGGGCGTTTCTTTATTGATATTATAAGAAAGGTATCATCTAAAGTAGTTACACTTACCTTAATTGAAGATAAGATCTTATCTATTAAAGCAGATAGAGCTGAATATAAGCTTCATGTAATGGATTATATAGATTATCCAAATATTGATTTTGTTTGTCTTGAAAATCCTATTTCAATTGAAGCTCCTGTATTAAAAAATATAATTCGTCAAACTGTATTTGCAACTAGCCAATCAGAAAAGAAGCCAATTTTAACTGGCGTTAATCTTAAACTTCATGAAAATAAATTAACTGCTATTGCTACCGACTCTTACCGTTTATCTAAGGTAATTGTTCCAATTAATGGCGATTATAATGATTTTAATATTACTATTCCTAATAAATCATTAGATGAAATTTCTAAATCTATTGATACATATGAGGATTGCCTAGATTTATATTTTTCTAACAATAGCTTATTATTTAAATTTAAAAACGTTTTATTCCAAACTCGTCTTCTAGATGGAACATATCCTGATACATCAAGATTAATACCACCTAGTTTCCCAATTAATATTAAATTTAATAAAGAAGAATTACTTGAAGCAGTTGAGCGTGTTAGCTTACTTTCTCCTCGTGATAAGGAAAAAGATCGTGAAATTACTTATTCAATTATCAAACTTTTACTTAAAAATGATCAAAGTGTTGAAATTTCAACGGAAAATGCTCAAATCGGTGATGCAAAAGAAGAAATTATTCCTACAGGAATTAATTCATCTGAAACAATTCGTATCGGATTTTCTTCAAGATATCTTGTTGAAGCACTTCGCAGTTTTACAAGCCAAGAGGTTACTTTAAATTTCTCTGAAGCTATTCGTCCGTTTGTTATTTCATCTGAGGCTGAGCCTAATCTTTGTCAATTAATTTTACCAGTAAGAATGGATTAATTTTAACTAAATATAACTAATTTAAAGCCTTAAAAATACGTTTTAGGGCTTTTTTGCTTCAAAATGCTTTTTTTTTCATCTTAATATAAAACCTTAAAATACTAGCATTATTTTTAAATTTATGATATAATAGAATAGAAACGTGGTGATTTTATGGAGCAAATTGCAATTACAACCGAATATATAACTTTAGGTCAATTATTAAAGATTACAAATGTCATTTCCTCTGGTGGAGAAGCTAAATGGTTTCTAGCAGAAAATACTGTTTTAGTAGATGGAGAATTTGAATCAAGACGTGGACGTAAGTTATATAAAGGAATGACAATAAAAGTCCTTAATAAGGAATATAAAATTGTATGATTACAAATATCCGGCTTAAATCATTGCGCCGTTTAAAAAATATTTCATTAAATACAAATCATAAGCTAATTATTTTTGTTGGTCCTAATGCGATTGGAAAAACGACAATTCTAGAAGGAATATATGTAGCTGCCGTAGGATCATCCTTTAAAACACGAAATTTCAAAGAGTTAATCCGTTTTAATGACTCCTATACTAAAATATCACTTACAAATGATGATAATGTCTATAATGTTATTTTAAGTGAATCAGGAAGAAAAATGCTTATAAATGGTAATTCTATCCTTAAATTATCAGATTATATTGGTCATTTTCAAACGGTTTTATTTTCACCAACTGATGTTAATTTTGTTAAAGGTGAAAAAGGCATTAGAAGAAGTTTTTTTGATTTAGAAATTTCTTTAAGAGATAAGAACTATTTAAAGCTTATTCAAGATTATAAAAAAATACTTAAAAAAAGAAATGAACTTTTACGTTTACAAAACTTTGATGAGATTTTACTTGACACATTAACTAAAGAAATGAATAAACGTCAAATAAAAATAATCGAGTTAAGAGAAAAAATGATTCAAGCTTTAAATAATGAATTTAAAAAATTAAAAAATGTGTTAGGTTATGAGGAATTAATTGAAATAAAATATTTAAAGTCAGTAACTAGTAAAGATTTAGATGATTTTTACTTAAATAAACTTGAGTATGATAAAAGTACTCATATAACTAATTTTGGTGTTCATCGAGATAACTATGTTTTTTATTTAAATGATCTAGAAGTGAGTCAATATGCTTCTGAGGGACAATTAAGAAGTGTGGCTTTGATTTTAAAAATTGCTCTTGCAAGTTTAACCTTTAAGCTTAATAATATTCAACCAGCTTTACTTTTAGATGATGTCTTTTCTTGTCTAGATGATAAAAGATGTAGTTATTTAGTTAAGTATCTTTTAGATCAAAATCAAGCGTTTATTACAACCACTAGTATTGAAAATATACCTAGTGATTTGATACATCAAGCCTATATAATCAATTTAAAGGAGTGAAAATTATGGCAAATTTAGAAGAAGAGGAAAAATATGGTGCCTCTAGTATTCAAGTACTTGAGGGACTAGAGCCAGTAAGAAAAAGACCGGGTATGTATATCGGTTCAACATCTAGCCGTGGATTACACCATCTTGTTTGGGAAATAGTCGATAACTCAATTGATGAAGCCTTAGCAGGATTTTGTAATCATGTTGAGGTAGAGGTATTACCAGGCGATATTATATCTGTAACCGATAATGGTCGTGGTATGCCTGTTGATTTGCATCCAAAGACTAAGCGTCCAGCCGTTGAAACTATTTTTACAGTATTGCATGCTGGTGGTAAATTTGATGGAAAGTCATATAAAGTATCAGGAGGTCTTCATGGTGTTGGTGCTTCGGTTGTTAATGCCTTATCAGAATGGCTAGAGGTACGTGTTAAACGTAATGGTCATATTTACGAGGAGCGTTTTGAAAGAGGACAAGTGATTGAAGATTTACGTGTTCTTGGTGATTGTGATATTAATGACACTGGCTCAAAGGTAAGTTTCAAAGCTGACCCTGAAATATTCACCGAAACAACTGTTTATGATTTTGAAACATTAAGAAGTCGTATTCAACAGCTTGCATTTTTAAATAAAGGACTTCGTATTACTATTCGTGATTTAAGAGATGAAGCTAACAAACAAGAGTTCTCATATCATTATGAGGGTGGTATTGTTGAATATGCTAAATTCCTAGACAAGGATCGTAATCAAATTGCAGGAATTGGCGATAATGTAATTTATGCTGAGGGTGTTGATGAAAAAACAAACATTTCCGTTGAAGTTGCAATTCATTATAATGATGGTTATAGTGCTAATGTTTTATCATTTACCAATAATATTCACACCCATGAGGGTGGAACTCATGAGGAAGGCTTTATGCTAGCCCTACGACGTGAGATTAATAAGTATGCTCATGATGCTAAAATTTTTAAGGCTGATGATGAGGATCTTAAAAATGATGATTTTAAGGAAGGTTTAACAGCTATTATTTCTGTAAAACACCCTAATCCTGAATTTGAAGGACAGACTAAGACTAAGCTAGGAAATAGTGAGGTTCGTGGTATTGTCAATAAAATTTTTGGTGAATCATTAGCTGAATATTTACTTGAAAATCCTGATGCAGGAAAGGCTATTGTAGCTAAATGTGATATGGCAAGAAAAGCCCGTGTAGCAGCTGAAAAGGCTCGTGTTATGACTCGTCGTAAATCACCAATTGATTCTTTAGGTATTGCATCTAAGCTTGCTGATTGTCGTTCTAAGGACGCTGAAAAGTGTGAGTTATATCTAGTCGAGGGAGATTCAGCCGGTGGTTCTGCTAAGCAAGGTCGTAATTCGATGTATCAAGCTATTTTACCGCTTCGTGGTAAGGTTTTAAACGTTGAAAAGGCTTCTTATGAACGTGCTATTCAAAATAATGAAATTCAAACAATGCTTTCATGTATTGGAACTGGCTTTAAGGCAAGAGATGAAAATGGTAGTGTAATTGATACATTTAATCTTGAAAAGGCAAGATATCATAAAATTGTTATTATGACCGATGCCGATGTCGATGGTGATCATATTTGTATTTTACTTTTAACTTATTTCTTCCGCTTTATGCCAGGCTTAATTGATGCAGGCTATATCTATATTGCTAAACCACCTCTATATAAGATTCAAAATGGTAAGCGTGTAGAATATGCTTATTCGGATGAAGAAAAGGATGAATTCCTTAAGGAAATGGGTGAAAGATCAGCTATTCAAAGATATAAGGGTCTTGGAGAAATGGACCCATCACAGCTATGGGAAACAACAATGGATCCTGAAAAGCGTACTCTAACACGTGTTACAATGGATGACGCTGAGATTGCTGAAAAATATTTCACTATGCTAATGGGTGATGAGGTAGAGCCTCGTAAGGACTTTATTAGAGAAAATGCTCAATATGCAGAAATTGATGCTTAAGGAGGTAAAACATGGAAAACGATGATAAGAATATAAATGAAAATAATGAAATTCTTGATGATGAAGAGGAAGAAAAGCTTCAGGTTGGTGAAATTTCTTCAAGTCAAGAATATAACCATGGTAAAATTGATTCTGTAATGCTTTCTGGAAAGCTTAAGCGATCATTTTTAAACTACGCAATGAGCGTTATTGTAGATCGTGCTCTTCCTGATGCACGAGATGGTTTAAAGCCTGTTCAAAGACGTATTTTATATGGAATGGACGAGCTTAAGGTATATTATAATGTGGCTCATAAAAAGTCAGCTCGTATTGTCGGTGACGTAATGGGTAAGTATCACCCTCATGGTGACTCTTCTATTTATGAAGCATTAGTTCGTATGGCCCAGGATTTCAGCTATAGATATCCTCTTGTAGATGGTCATGGAAACTTTGGCTCAATTGATGGTGATGGTGCGGCAGCCATGCGTTATACTGAGGCTCGTATGTCAAAGATTTCTGCGGAAATGCTAAGAGATTTAAGAAAGAATACAGTTGATTTTGTACCAAACTATGATGCAACTGAACTAGAACCAGCAGTACTTCCTGCTCGTATTCCTAATTTACTTGTAAATGGTGCAACAGGTATTGCCGTTGGTATGGCTACTAATATTCCTCCTCATAATTTAGGAGAGGTTATTGATGGTACGATTGCATTAATGGAAAATCCTGAGCTTTCTAGCGAGGATTTAATGCATTTTATTCCAGGTCCTGATTTCCCTACAGGTGGAATTATTATGGGAGCTGATGGTTTAAGACAAGCCTATAATACTGGTACAGGAACAATTGTTGTTCGTTCTAAATGTGAAATTATTGAACCTAAGAATCGTAAATCACATGCAGAAATTATTGTAACAGAAATACCTTATGGAATTAGAAAATCAACCATTCTTGAACGTATTGGTGAGGTTGCGAAGGAACATATTGTTGATGGTATTGTAGATCTTCGTGATGAATCAAGTATGAGAGGTATGCGTATTGTTATTGAAGTAAGAAATGATGTTAATCCTCATGTTCTTTTAAATAATTTATATAAATATACTCAGCTTCAATCAAGCTTTGGTATTAATAATATTGCGCTTGTAGATGGTCGTCCGGAGGCATTATCACTTAAGCGTGCTTTAGAGGTTTATATTAACCATCAAATTGATGTTATTACAAGAAGAACTAATTTTGAGCTTGATGAAGATTTAAAACGTATGCATATTTTAGAAGGATTCATTATTGCAACGGATCATATTGATGAAATTATTAAGATTATTCGTGGTTCTATGAATGGTGAGGAAAAGGATCTTTTAATGCAAAGATTCAATCTATCAGAGCGTCAAGCTCAAGCTATTCTTGATATGCAATTACGTCGTCTATCAGGTTTATCAAGACAAAAGACAGAAGAGGAATATAAATTCCTTGCTTCTGAGGTTGAAAGATTACGTCATATTCTTGAATCTAAGGAAAATAAGGAAGAAATCATTAAAAATGAGCTTCTTGAAATTAAAGCTAAATATAATGATAAGCGTAAGTCAGAAATGGCTCTTCATTTAGATTTAAATATTGAAAATGAAGATTTAATTCCTCGTGATGATGTATTAATTACAATTACACGTGGAGGCTATGCTAAGCGTATGAAGACTAGTGAATATCGTTCACAAAGTCGTGGTGGTGTTGGTATTACCGGCATTAAGACAAAGGAAAATGATATTGTTGAGCATGTTATATCTACATCTACACATGATTTCTTATTGTTCTTTACCAATTTAGGACGTGTATATAAGCTTAAGGGCTATCAAATTCCAGAAGGTAATCGTACTTCAAAGGGTATTCCACTTGTAAATATGATTAACTTCCAGGACGGTGAGCATCTTGCGGCTGTAACTAATATTTCGGATATTGCTAATCAGGAACAATGTATTTTCTTTGCAACAAAGAAGGGTATTATCAAGCGTACAAGTGTTTCTCAATTCCAAAATATTCGTACTAATGGTATTAATGCAATTAATTTAACCGAAGGCGATGAGCTTTTACAGGTTGAAGTTACTGATGGACATCGTGAAATTATCATTGGTGCATCTAATGGTAAAGCTATTCGCTTTAATGAGGAAACAGTTCGTGAAATCGGTCGTAGTGCGACAGGTGTTCGTGGTATGAAGCTTAATGAAGGCGATGAGCTTGTTGGTATGGCTGTAGTTCGTGATGATGTTAAAGATATTCTTGTTGTAACTGAAAAGGGCTATGGTAAGCGTACTGACGCAGATGAATATAGATTACAAACTCGTGGCGGAATGGGTGTTAAGACCTTAAATATTACTGATAAAAATGGTCGTTTAGCATCTTTACGTGCCGTTAATGATGATTTAGATCTTATAGCAACAACTAATAAGGGTGTTACAATAAGAATGCATTGTGCTGATATTTCTCAAACAGGTCGTGCCGCTCAGGGTGTTAAACTAATTCGTCTTCGTGATGATCAACATGTTTCATCAATTGCGATTGTTGAACGTGAAGATGATGAGGTAGTTCAAGTAGAATCTCCAGTTGCTAGTCAAGAGGTAAGTGTAGATTCTCCACAAGAAAATATTCAGGCTGAATAAGCTTAATGAGGATTCATTTTGAATCCTCTTTTTTGTGCGTAACATTAAGAATTATATTGAATAGTCTTTATATTCATAATTATATTTAAATGATGTTGGTATTCTAACTAGCATATTATATAAGAATAATATTAGAGCTATTTTAGACAATGAACGTAGTGTTAATTTAGGCTCAGTATACGAAAGTGTTGTTGCAAGTGAATTAATAGCTCATGGTCATAAGCTTTTTTATTATGATAATCGTAAAAAAGGCGAAGTCGATTATTTAATTGATGATTATGATAATTTATCGTTTTTACCAATCAAAATAAAATCGGGAAAGGATTATCAAATTCATAGTGCAATTTCTACATTTACAAGTAATGAGGAGTATAAAATAAAATTTGACTATGTTTTTTTTAATGAAAGAATAATTAGAAGGAAGGATAAAATAATTTATCTACCAATATACTATATAATGCTTATATAGAGCTTAGTTTTAATGCTAAGTTCTTTTTTATACTAATTAGTGCATAATAAAAAAGCATAAAGCAATCAATTAAACGGTTGACAAAATGTTCAACTGTGTTATAATGAAGGTGTAAAGAGGTGTTGATATGAATATAGCAGATGTTAAATCACAGCTTCCATCTCCTGATATAATAGATGATTTATCAGAGTTATTTAAAATTTTAGGTGATCAAACAAGATCTAAAATATTATTTGTACTTGAACAAGGTGAGTTCTGCGTTAGTGATATCTCTGAAGCTGTTGGTATGACTAAATATGCTGTATCACATCAGCTTCGAACACTTAAGCAAGCAAAGCTTGTGAAGTGTAGAAGAGAAGGCAAGGAAGTTATCTATTCACTAGATGATGACCATGTTTCAACGTTGTTTAGCTGTGCATTAGCACACGTTACGGAATAGGAGGAATAGAAAATGAAAAAGGTATTTAATATTGAAGTAGATTGTGCTGTATGTGCACAAAAATGTGAGGACGCTATAAAAAAGGTTTCAGGAGTTAGCAATTGTCAAATTAATTTTATGACTCAAAAAATGTCTCTAGAGGCTGATGATATTTCAAAAATTATGAAATCAGTATTAAAGGCTGCTAAGAAGGTAGAACCTGATTTTGAAATTAATGAATAATATTTAATATGTAGGTACATAGTTATTATGTACTATATATTTTAATAAACAGTTGAATGAATATTCAACTATGGAGGATCATATGACAAAAAAACAAAAGAAAAATTTAAAAAGAATTATAATTGCTTTATCTTTATTTCTTGTAATAAAGATTTTAGATTTAATTTTAGAAAAGGGCTTTGGAAGTCATTTTCCTAATGGTATAGCCTCAATTATAAAAAATGATTCTATAGGTTGGCTATTACCATTTGGATTATACCTTATTGTTTATTCATATATAGGGCATGATGTAATAAAAAAAGCATGTATAAATATAAAAAATGGTCAGGTTTTTGATGAAAATTTCTTAATGGGAGTTGCGACTATAGGAGCATTTGGTTTAGGTATTTATACAGGTATTGTTGAGCATCGTCCTGAGGGCTTTGATGAAGCTTGTGCAGTTCTATTGTTTTATCAGGTTGGCGAATGGTTCCAAAGCTACGCAGTTGGTAAATCAAGAAAATCTATTTCATCATTAATGGATATTAGACCTGATTATGCTAATTTAAAAAAAGAAGATGGAAGCTATGAAGAAGTAGATCCCTCTGAGTGTAAAATTAATGATGTTATCTTAGTAAAACCAGGTGAAAAAATTCCTCTTGATGGTGTTGTTATATCAGGTAATGCTTCACTTGATACAAAGGCATTGACAGGTGAATCACTTCCTGCCTCAGTTTATAGTGGAAGTAATGTAATTTCTGGTAGTATTAATTTAAATGGTACAATAGAGGTTCGTGTATTAAAGGAATTCTGTAATTCGACAGTTGCTAAAATTCTTGATTTAGTTGAAAATGCATCTTCTCAAAAATCAAAATCAGAAAATTTTATAACTAAATTTTCACGTGTTTATACACCAATTGTAGTTTATTTAGCTTTAGCATTAGCGATTCTTCCACCATTATTTATTGGTATGATTAAGGGGGATTGGGCTACTTGGTCTAACTGGATTTATCGTGCTTTAAGCTTCTTAGTTGTATCATGTCCATGCGCTCTTGTTATTTCCGTTCCACTTTCTTTCTTTGCGGGTATTGGTGGAGCTTCTAATCAAGGTATTTTAATTAAGGGCTCATCCTATCTTGAAAAGTTCAATCAAGCTAATATCTTTGTTTTTGATAAAACGGGAACTTTAACAAAGGGTAATTTTGCGGTTAAGGAAATATATCCAGAAACTAAAAAAGAAGAAGTTCTTTATTATGCGGCAATTGCTGAAGGTATGTCTAAGCACCCTATTGCGATGTCAATAAAAAATGCTTATGGTGATGAAATAAAAGAAAATTATCTTATTGAGGATATTTCAGGTAAAGGTATAAAGGCCATAGGTGAGCATGTTATCTTATGTGGAAATGAAAAGCTAATGGATGATGCTAAGATTGAATATTTAAAATCCGATGGTGTTGGTTCTGTTGTATATGTTGCTGTTGATAATGAATTTAAGGGTTATATTGTTATAGCAGATGAAATAAAGGAAGACGCTAAAGAAACAATTAGCTATTTAAATTCAATTAATGCTAAAACTGTAATGCTTACAGGTGATAATGAACGTATCGCTTCAAGTGTTGCTCGTGAGCTAGGGCTATCTTCTTATAAGTCATCCTTACTTCCTCAAAATAAGGTTGAAGAGGTAGATAAGCTATTGAGCAAAAAGAAAGAAAAGGATGTATTATGCTTTGTTGGTGATGGTATTAATGACGCTCCCGTTTTAATGAAATCTGATATTGGTATTGCAATGGGTGGTGTTGGTTCTGATGCAGCCATTGAAGCTTCTGATATCGTTTTAATGCATGATGATTTAAAGAGTATTGCAACATCAAAGCGTATTGCAAGAAAAACAATGCGAATTGTATATGAAAATATTATTTTTGCTCTTGCCGTAAAGGTTATTATCTTAATTCTTTCTGCTCTTGGTATTACTAATATGTGGTTTGCGGTATTTGGTGATGTTGGTGTTGCTGTAATTGCTATTTTAAATGCAATGCGTACTAATTCTAAAAAATATTAAAATATAAAGCTGAAATGACTTAATGTTGTTTCAGTTTTTTATAAAATTATAAAAAATGCATTTTTCGCCCTTAAAATTGATAGTATACTATACATTCTAGACCAGAAAAAAATAATATTTCTTGCTAAATTTAAAATTTTATAATTTATAAAAGTGCTAAATTTATAATTTAAATCATATGTTTAAATGGAGATGAACATATGGCAAATATTATAAAGAGCTTTTTAAATATGTATAGACATGAAGAAAGTGTTGAGTCATTAAAGGAAGCATCTACAAGCTTTAGTGTATTTACATCTGATGTGATATCAATTGAAAAGGTTTGTGATAAACCAGATGATTATTATTTTCCAGAAGATACAATTACCTTTATTGTAACCTTAAAAAATCTAGGAGATAAGAATATATCTAATTTTACTCTGAAGGATGATTCAGTTAAGGTTTTAGATCCAATGCCAAATGGTTATTATGAGGTATTATCGCCTGTTGGTGAGGTTTCTTTTAACTTAGATGAGGTTATTATTTCTAATATTTCACTTGCACCAGGGGCTGTACTTGAAATAAGAATTACGGGAATGGTAAAGAAAAATAGAGAAAATGAGGATGTAGAGGTAAATACGTTTTAATCGTTTAAGAAATAATTTTTTATACTCTAGATAAAATATCTCTTCTTAATTATTGTAAAATATGATATACTTATTCTACAGGGAAAAAAGAAAGAGAAGTGATATTTATGCTACTTAGCTATCAAGATCCGATAGTAAAGTTAGTGGGGGATTGGGCTTATGATATTAACGTATGGTCAGTAATACTTAGAGTAGTGCTTGCTTGCTTAATTGGTGGAATAATTGGTGCTGAACGTGCTTCGAAGCATCATGTAGCAGGACTTAGAACTTATATTCTTGTATGTCTAGGCTCATGTGCAGCTATGATGACGAATCAATTTATTTCTGATTCGGCCGATGTTGCTCGTTTAGGAGCTGGTGTTGTAACAGGAATTGGATTTTTAGGTGCGGGTACTATTATGGTTACAAGTCGTAACCAAGTAAGAGGTCTTACAACCGCTGCAGCCTTATGGGCTTGTGGATGTGTGGGTCTTGCAATTGGCATTGGTTTTTATACTATGGCTATAGCAGCTGCGATTGTTATTTTACTTGCTCTTGTATTACTTCCGAAGATTGAACAAAGTCTTCAAGATAGAGCTAAGCTTGTTGATATTCATATTGAATTATTATCAAGACCAGATTTAAAAAAACTTTTAGAGTATGTTAGAAGTAATAACATTCAAGTATTATCAATTGCATATGATCCTGCTTATGCAAATACAGGATTAAGTGTTTATTCAATAGCTTTAAAGATTAATAAAAATGAACAGGGTAAATATATTAAACATGATTTATTGTTAAAAAATTTAAAAGCACTAGAATATGTAAATTATGTTGAATACATGGATTAATTATCTAGGCGAAAGTCTAGATTTTTTTATATCCAAATTTTATAAAAAACCAGTCAAAAATTACTTTACAAATTAAAAAAAATAATTATAATGTGGTAATGTAAAAAAAGGTGATTTAGATGAATAAATTAAAAAAATTATTTGAACCTATAGATTTAACGAAAGGAACAATTTGGAAAGTCATTGTTTGGTTTTCAATTCCTATTTTGTTAAGCTATATTTTTCAACAAATATATACGATTGCAGATGCTGCTATTTGTGGACAATATTTGAATGAAAACCAGGTTGCAGGTGTAAACAATACAGGTAATATCGTTTTTATTGTATTACAATTTGCATTTGGTTGTACGGCGGGATTTTCAGTTGTTACATCAAACTATATTGGTCAAAAGAATTTAGAAGGTGTAAGAAAATCATTTGCAACGCAAATCATGCTATCCTTTGCTATTAGCATCATATTAACGATTATAGCTGTTTTATGTATTAATCCATTACTTATGTCAATTGGACTTAAAAGCTCCTCTAATCCTGTTCAAAATGAAATATACGAGGCTGCTTATACATACGTATTAATTATATTTATTGGTACAATTACACAAATATTTTATAACCTTATTTGTTCATTCTTAAGAAGTGTTGGTGATTCTTTAACGCCACTTTTATTCTTGATTTTTTCAACTATTTTAAATATTTTACTTGATATTTTATTTATAGCAGTATTTAAATGGGGTGTAAAAGGAGCCGGTATCGCAACTGTAATAGCCCAAGCTATTTCAGCAATAGGTTGCTTCGGATATACCTTTATTCATTATAAAGAATATCGTTTAAGTAAAGAAGATTTTAAATTAGATGGAAGCTTTATTTTAAGACATTTAAAATTAGGATTGCCATTAGCTTTTCAATTTTCCATTTTATGTATTGGTCTTATCGTAATGCAAGCAATTATCGTTAAATTTGATACATCAATAACTGGTGAAGTAGTAGTTGCCTATGCTCAAAATGGTTTTGGTGCCGCTACTAAACTTAATAATTTCTTAATGTGTCCATTTAACGCTCTTGGTACAGCAATGCTTTCATATTGTGGTCAAAATTATGGTTCTAATGATAAGCCTCGAGTTAAAAGTGGTGTAAAGCAGGCGTTTATTATTGCTTTTGTTATTTACTTACTTTGTGCAGGCATCAGTTTCTTGTTAACTATTAATGGTTTCTATCTTCATATTTTTTATTCAGATGATAAAATCAATGATCTTACAATTCATTATGGTAATATGTATTTATATTGTGATTTATCACTTTATTATATATTAGGCGTTTTATTTATTTTAAGGAATTCATTACAAGGAATTGGAATATCACTATTTCCATTTCTTGCAGGAATTGGAGAATTAGTTGCTAGAACATCTATTTGCTTAATTGTTCCACGTTTAATTAATGGTGGACCAATTAATATTAATGCAAAGAATAATGCTTTATATGGTTTGACATTTGCTGATCCTTTGGCTTGGTTTTTTGCATCTAGTATAATGATATATGGCGCTATAAAATATATATTTAGAATAGATGTAAAAGAAGGAATACAATAAATAAAGCTAAGGTTATTAAACAAAGTTTACAAAAAAAGTAAAAAATAGTATACTAGAACTATAGGAAGTTTGTATTGATATGAGAATAAAACGAAAATCATTACTTAAACTTAATATTTTACTTAAAGGCCTTTTCGCTTAATTGCGGAAAGGTCTTATTTTTTTGCGAAAATTTGGAGGATTATATATGATTAAAGAACAAGAAAATGAAGTAATTGAGAAAGATTATTTCCATGATTTACAAGAAATCAAGGAAACGATTAGAACCAATCAAAATAAAGCTATGGTTGTAGTAAATAGTGCTATGATTATGACTTATTATGAAATTGGTACAATTATCAATAAAAGGAAAACTTGGGGTAGTAAATATATTAAAAATCTAGCTAATGATTTAAAGGAATATGGTAAAGGATACTCTACCCAAAATTTAAAATATATGATGAAATTTGCTAAGGTATTTTCAATTGATGAATTTAGTCAGCAACTTGCTGACAAATTAATACCTTGGTATACTCTCGTGGAAATATTATACAAATCCTCATCCCACGAGGAAATGGTGTGGTATATTAATGAAACGCATAAGAATGGTTGGTCTAGATCTATGGTATTAAACCAAATAGCACTTAAAGCTTATGACCGTAGTTTAATAGAGCCTACTACTTCTAATATAACTAAATCTGATGATTTATCTAATGAGTTATTTAAAGATACTTATGTCTTTGATTTTTTAGATAAGAATAACATTAAAAATGAAAAGGATTTAAATGATCAAATGATTGATAATATCATTAAATTCCTACAAGAATTAGGACCAGGGTTTTCTTTAGTTGGTAAAGAATATAAATTAGTAACTCCTACTAATAAAGAGTTCTTCATTGATTTATTAATGTATCATACAAAGATTCATGCATATGTAGTTATTGAAGTT
>MNRZ01000065.1:0-772 GCA_001916215.1 Clostridium sp. CAG:307_30_263 | reverse complement strand
GGAAAATAATTAAAAGACGTGAGGTATGAAAATGATTAAAGAACAAGAAAATGAAGTAATTGAAAAAGACTATTTTAAGGATTTACAAGAAATCAAGTAAGCTATTAGAACAAACCAGAACAAAGCTATGGTTATAGTAAATAGCACCATGATTATGACTTATTATGAAATTGGTACGATTATTAATAAAAGGAAAACTTGGGGTAGTAAATATATTAAAAATCTAACTAATGATTTAAAGGAGTATGGGAAAGGTTATTCTTATGAAAATTTATATAGAATGTCAAAAGTATCAGAAGAATTTTCGAATGAAGAAATTATGTCACATCCTGTGACACAAATTCCATGGAGTACATTGGTAACAGTTATTATGGCCAAATCATCAACTCACGAAGAAATGCTGTGGTATATTAATGAAACATATAAAAATGGTTGGTCTAGATCTATGGTATTAAACCAAATAGCACTTAAAGCTTATGAACGTAGTTTAATAGAGCCTACTACTTCTAATATAACTAAATCTGACGATTTATCTAATGAGTTATTTAAGGATACTTATGTCTTTGATTTCTTAGATAAAAATAATATTAAAAATGAAAAGGATTTAAAGAATCAAATGATTGATAATATCATTAAATTCCTACAAGAATTAGGACCAGGATTTACACTTGCAGGTAAAGAATATAAATTAGTAACTCCTACTAATAAAGAGTTCTTCATTGATTTATTAATGTATCATACAAAGATTCATGCATATGTAGTTATTGAAGTT
>MNRZ01000064.1 GCA_001916215.1 Clostridium sp. CAG:307_30_263 | reverse complement strand
CTTATCCGGTCTGACCCAGAACATAGAAAGAAGCGCCAGGATCACTGCAATTGACAAAACGGTTTCTTTCCTGAAAAAAACATATAATTTTTGTAACATCAATATTTCCTTTCCGGTCTGATACGACTGCGTATAAGTATATCACAGAAACATCCAGAAAAAAAGAATATCATTTTGTATTGTGGATTGTGTTTGCGATTACTGCCTCATTCCTGTATAACACCACTTTACAACTTTTTCATAAAAAAATATCGTACAGGAGTTTCGTTTTGAATTAAGTCAGGGCATTCGTTTTGTGATAATCAATAATTACCTTGCCTTTTATACGATTGATGAAGAAAAACAGATTGTAATCATCGTTCGTTTTCTCTATCAGAAAAGTAACTGGACTTCCATTCTTCGACAGATTTTCCCCTCATTTAATCATTACAGCAGTCACCAAATTCTCGTGCAAGCACGGATTTTGGCTCGTTGCTCACATAAATTCAAAAATGCAGTACAATCATCTCAGATTGTACTGCATTTTTTGAATACAGGTGGCTTTTTCATTTTTTGTTATAACTTAATGTAACTTATCACCAGTAAACATACAACTTAAAGCCACTTTTATCCCATTTAATTTTCAAGCAATTATACTATTCGTATGATTACATTCTGTCATGGAATGTTCTAGTTTCAACGGCAACCTCAAAATAATATCCATTTTAAGCACTTCCTAGCTTCCAAAACCTTCGCTGGTTCAGTTTTGGCTCAGTTTTCTGAAATAGCTTTTTTCTCATTTCTATGTTCAAACTTCTTCATTTCTTCATAAAGAACATCATCTGTTGTATGAGAATAAATATCCATAGTAGTCTTAAAATTAGTATGCCCTAATAATTTTTGTAATGTTTTAATATTCATTCCATTCTCTACACAGCGTGTAGCAAATGTGTGTCTTAAAATATGTGGTGACACATTTGGAAAGTTCGGATCTATTTTTCTTAATTCTTGAGTCAACTTTGATAATGACCTTCTTATTGTATCGTCATATATAGGTGTGTTCAACCAAGATACAAATACTAAATCCTCAAATCCCTCTTTTGGTTCATATAATGCTTTTATAGCATTATCCCTTTCTTTTTCAATCAAAAGCAATTCTCTTGCCCTCTGTGTCATCGGTATTTTTCTTTTACCCATTTCAGTTTTAGGATAATGAAATCTAGGATATCTACCTTTAACTGTTCCATCTTCCTCTATAGCCATTGTTGTTACCAGATTAGTATTTACATATATCATACTATTATCAAAATCTACACTTTTCCATTCAAGTCCTGTGGCTTCTCCAAGTCTCATACCTGTTTCCAGCATAAATTCCATCAGTTCAGCATGTTCAAGCTGTGACTGTTTCACTCTTGGTCTATAAATATAATCCACAAACAACTTTTCCTGTTCTAATGTCATAGGCTGCTTTATCCTTTTAGCATCATGTTGTACATTCCATACTGCTTTTCTTGCCGGATTTCTATCTATAATATTATCGTCAACAGCCTTCTGAAACATTGAATGTAATATAGATCTTACTCTCTTTCTATATGCATCAGACGGCAAATTATTAAGTGCCTTTTGAATAGTAGTTGTATTCAAGTCTTTCATTTTAATAAAGCCTATATCCTCTTTGACTTTATTATACATCTTGTCATACTGATGTCTGGTTGAATCTCTTATTGAAATCTCATAAATTTCCATCCATATCTTATACCACTCATCAACAGATAATTCATGATTCGCCAAATTTTTCTTACTATAATCTTTATATTTAGCTTCATCCATCCTTCTTCTTAATTCTGCAAGATTCCTGCACCTTATACATTCTGTTTTGCCAAATCTATTAACAAATCTGCCTAGAAATCTACCATCCTTACTTTGAGTAATTCCTTTACCTAATTCCTTTCCATTTAATGATTTTCCCATGTTGCTCCTCCTACACAATAGAAAAAGCTACCTGTTTTCATATAAATAATAACATATATCATGAAAAATAGGTAGCTTTTTGTGAACTTTTTATTTTGTCTGATTATCAATCCATTTATCTAATTTTTCTTTATTGGCATACCATCTATTTCCAATCTGTATACCTATTCCGTTTCTTCCTCTTAATATCTCTCTGCATTTCGTATCACCAATTCCGAGATATTCACACACTTCCTTGATATTAAGCAGTTTCTTTCCATCTATTTCCTGCATTTATTTTTATACCTTTCACTGAGCATCTGTCTTACTATTGCTTCATCAACAAGTTCCATTACCTCTGAATCTTCCGGGATATGTCCTATTTTACTTATAATCTTTCTTCTATCTATAGATACCGTCTGTTCAATAAGAATCAAAGATGGCTTTTCTATATATCCACATACATTCTCTTTATTAACCTTTACATGTACCGGCTTCCCTTTCTTATCCATTCTTGATGTCATAGGACATACATTGGCTACTGGTGAACTCGGATAAGTTCCAATAACAACACATGGTCGTACACCTGATTGCACACAGCTATACATATGTTGTCCTAAATCAACATAAATAATGTCACCTCTATTTAACTCCTTCATTCAGCCAATCCTCCTATCATTTTAATCGGAAGTGTTAGTCTTCCTTCATCTACCGTTATAATTACACCACCTACAGAATTGATAATACCAACCTTGTCATATGCATCCCTAATTGATGTACTTATTGAACCCATATTAGCAAGTAACAATCCTTCAGCTTCCCTATTTTTTATTCGTCTTGTCAATCTCATAAAATGTATATTAACATCATATTGTCCCAAAACATCCCTATGAAAAACTTTCTTTATTATAATATTATGAGCTTTTGCATATTCTCGGATATATCTTAGCTGCTTTATCTCCCTAACTTCTGCCCCATTTATATCTCCTTCTGTAGACAAATAAACAAAGCAATTAATCGTTTTTTCTCTTTTTTTCTTCATAATCTATAAAACACTCCTTCTATACTGGCTTATTATCCAACATATACATAAAAATTTTTGTATAATATTTCTGCTGCTCTGGATTAAGTTGCTTTAAACGATTATCTATTGACACATTCAGCGTATTCCCATTTTCTGCAGGAATTCCCAGCACGCTATTTGCATCAGTATGTAAAACCGTAATCAACTCAAAAAGCAGTTCCATACCCATTTTTCTTGTTCCAAGTTCTATTAAATTCATATGGTACTTTGACCTATTTACCTCAAATGCAAGCTCTTCAATTGTCTTATGGCACTTAATTCTCTGTGCTCGTATAGCCTGTCCCACTTCAAAACTGTTATATTCCATAGCCTTCACTCCCACAATCTAGTTCTGCGGTGCATCCAAATAGCATTTCATCCATACTTTCGTCTGCCTCATCTTCTGTGGGAAAAGCCATTATTCTTTTCCCACAGCTATCAAATATCACCATTTCAGATTCAAATATTATCTTGTACATAATTTCTCTTACAAAATCCTTGTCCTTCTCATATAATATGGTCTGATACACTGAGGTTTTTCTGTTATAAAAACATCCGGGTCTTCCCCCATAGCCTGATAATAAATATCATAGACTACTGAATATAAATCACGTTCTAGTGTTCGTAATTCAGGTATGAACTGAATAATATCAGTATAATGACTAGATATCATTTCCACAGTCGGCAAAAACACTGCATCAATATCGTCTTCATTAATTGCATCAAAAATTTCTTGTGTTGCTTCCTGTGATATGCAACCATTACTATTGTAATCAGCAATAACATCAACAACTTCATAACCATTCTGCCTTGCAAATATAAATGTGATAGCCGATATAATCCTAGATAATTGCATATTTGGCTTTTCAGCTGTAAATATATGTGCTCTCTTTTTATTCATTATCACAAATCTCCTAATTTAATATTTGATCAAGCGCTTGTCTAATCATAAATTATCCGCGGCGATTAAGTTTCCTTAACCATAAACCAATGATAATATTGTACGCGCATAAAAATAAGGAACTGTTGTTACGAGTCTATCATAATAACAGTTCCTTCTTCATAACTATTGTATTTACCCTGTATAGTACGCATTAGTTTATTTCAATATAATTGAAAGCTTTTTATTCATTCTATTAGTCAATTGTATATAACTATACATCTGTCAAAATATAATTTAATATTATAAATCGTTGCAATTAAAAGAAAATAAATTTATAACTTAGGAGTATTTAACAATGAAAAATATCAAAAAAAATTTTAACAATTATCTAAATCACTGCATTACTCAAAAAAGACTAGACGAAAAGACAATAAAAGCTTATCGTATTGATTTATCACAATTTATTAATAAAACCAATAAAATTTCGATAGACCAATTAGATATTTGTACTTTAGAAAAATATATTGCATTTCTTAATAACACTTATAAGCCCAAAACTGTCAAACGAAAACTTGCATCAATAAAAGCATTTTTTCACTATTTAGAATATAAAGACATAATTGATTTTAATCCGTTTAATAAAATGGTAATTCAACTTAAGGACCCCATTATTTTACCTAAAGTTATTCCACTTAATACAATAGAAGATTTTCTTGCTACCATTTATAAACAAATATCTCAAGCAGACACACCTTATAAAAGAAGAAATGCTTTACGTGATGTTGCTGTTTCTGAAATGCTTTTTTCTACCGGAATCAGAATATCCGAATTATGTTCATTAAAATCTAAAGATATTAATCTCTCCACAGGAACAATTTTGATTTATGGTAAGGGGGACAAAGAACGACGACTTCATATCGGAAATAAACAAGTTATAAATATTTTACAACAATATAAAAATGAATATAATTCGGAAATAAATATTTGTAAATATTTTTTTGTTAATCAATCTGGAAGAATGCTTAATGATCAAGCTGTCAGACGGATGTTAAATAAATACTGTAATTTAGCCTCCATTGATTTACATATAACACCTCATATGTTCCGACATACATTTGCCACTAGTTTATTAGAAGCTGATGTAGACATACGATATATTCAAGAAATGTTAGGACATAGTTCTATTAATATTACCCAAATATATACTCATGTAGCAACCTCTAAGCAACGTGAAATTCTAATAAATAGACATCCACGAAAGGATTTTCATCTTTAAAATACAAAATTTATGCTACTTACACTATTTTGTATTATATCTTAAGTACTTTTATAACAAGTACAGATATTTTTCTTATGCATAGGAATATCTGTACTTGTTATAAAAGTTTTAAATACTCATATTATTTCCCTATCAATACAATATTTGATAGATAATGTTAAGTTATCTGTTGGTTATATATAGCAGCCAATTGTAAAATATACAACAAAAGGAGTTCTATATAGATGAAAAAATATGTTGTAATTATTGATTTGCATTGTGATCCAACTATTCCATCTGGAGCAGGCGATATAGGTGGAGGTAATACCTATTCAAGAAGTCTTTTGCATGAATTACAGAAAAATAACATATACCATATTTATATTACACGAAAAAAATATCCGAATTTAGAAGAATACATAGGCATGACACCCTTTTCTGATTTTTATAGAATCAATTTAGGTAATTGGGGTCCTATTGACAAGGACATTTTGCAAAATTACCACTCGTATTCAAAACAATTAGTTATCGAAATTTTATCAAAATACAATGATTGTTCGTTTATATTTCATAGCATTTATTGGCAATCAGGAATGCTAGCATATGAGCTTGCTGAACAATATAATACATTTTATGTACATACAATTTTGTCTAACGGCAAGAAAAAACAACTTGCTGGAGCCGTAGAAGATATAGTAAAGCAACGAATCCATGAAGAGGAAAAAATATTTGCACATGCTAAATATTTAATCTGTTCGTCACTATCCGAAATAAATGAAATCCAGAAGTTGTACGCTATTCCGCCAGAAAATCTTATTTTGGCTGGATTGGAGGTAGACAATCATTATCTTTATCCTGCCTACAATAGCAGAGGTGAAATACGGATCAATACACTCGGAAATACAATTATAGAGCAACAATATTTGAGCTATTTTTCAGACATTAACAAAAATGATGATTATTTGTGGTGGAATTTAAAAAATTTTATATATTTTGGTCGTATACATAAAAATAAGGGGATTAAACAAATTATAATTGCATGGATGCAGGCTTATGAGATTATAGGTGAACAAATGCCTAATTTATGGATTGTAGGTGGTTCTCCAAGCCAAATAGAACATTTTAGAAATACTATAAAAGAATATATTCCACAACTTGCAGACCTTGAAAAACAACATCGAATTATATGGTGGGGAACGCTCCCACCGGAAGGTATAAGTACACTGTTATTAAAAAGTTCTGTATTGATTACTCATTCTAAATATGAAGCCGGAGGTTTAGTGTTATTAGAAGCATTAAATCAGGGAATTCCTGTTATTGCAACACCAAATGGTTATGGAAAAGACTATTTGGAAAATTGGTATAATGGTTTTGTTGTGCCATATAATGATATTGCGGCATTAAAACAAAAATTACTATTTTTCTGTAGTCACCCATTTTTGACCGATTACCTTGGAAAAAATGCGAAACAATCTGCAAAAGAAATAGAGCAGACATTTAATTTTTTTGATTCACATATGTTTTCATATGGATTTAAAGCAGAAAAAAAACAAATGTCTTTTTTTAAAAAGGAGATAGATTGGTACCAAGCAATAAAATTACATTCAATGGATACTTATCCTTATCTTACTGAATTACCATCTGAATTTGATATTAAACAAATTATCCAAAATTGTTTGCAATGTGCCGTTTTAAACATTTCGGAAATAGTTGAAAACGAATTAGATTATAAACTATGGGAGATTGATACAAATGAGGGTACCTATCTTTTTGCTTATTATTTTGATATCATTAATACCACTAACATTTGGAATCCATATTCCACAGAAGAATATGTATTGACAAAAGGAGAACGAATACATACATTACTGGAAGCTATTGAAAATGATAAAAAACTTTCTGTTGTTTACAAAAATACGGCATGTGGGTATGTTGTTTATAACGGAAGTTTATATGATGTATTCTCAGAAAAGAAACATTTAGCTTATGTATCATTTGTGTCTGATCAAGATGAAGCAGCCACTCTAAATCTTAAGTTTACAGAATTACTATTTTTATTGGAATCTCCATTAATGAGCAAATATGATGTTTTACCTCTTATTAATTATGTGCGAAATGTAAAGGCAATATTTAAGTCAAAGAGAACTTGTGTTGCCAATATTCCTTTTGTGAGCATTTATTCTTTGTATTATGATACAAAATCAAATTTTAAAATGATATCTTATGATAAAATAGGTTTGCAATACAAGCACCTACGGAATGCATCCAGAAAATTTGCATATGTATCAGCAGCCTTCAATTATACTATATTAACTCTTGAACAATTATGGTCAATTTATTTTGAGATATATACATATATAGAGAAATTACTGATTTATTCTAAAGAATTTAGGAAAGACCTAATTGATGCAATTTATGAAAAATGCTAGTAATGTCTGCCATACATATGCACAGTTTTTACAAGTGCTTGTATGGCAGATTATATGCTTTCCATCAATTTCAAAATAAGATAAAAATTTCTTTTTTCAAAAGAAAAGCTTTGTCTATTATATCGTTACCGGGTTCAAACGCATTTATTGGATCATTTTTTATAGAATTGAACGCGGGATATTTAAACCATTCCTCCAATTTTTTGGCAAACCAGTTTTCTTTTATAATATATGAGACCTTGTAAAGTGACAAAATAGCTGCATAATTGTTTTCTTTTTTTAAATTGCTAGTTTTCTTCAATTTACTTTCAATAATTTGATAATTATCTTTTAGCCAATCATATAATATATTTAAATCATTCCTAATATTCTTTTTTTCTTTCCAAAGTAAAACTATTTTATTTGTTCTAAAAAGAAATTTTTGTTGATCTGTTACGGATTCATCGAATATATTAAGAGCGTGCTGCAGACAATCCAAGGCTTCGCATGTATTTCCATTTTCAAAGTACCAAATACCTTCATTATTATATGAGCGGGATATATCAGAAAGTAATTCATATCTGTCTGCTTTTTCTCGTATAGCTACAATTTGATTTAGACATTCTTCCGAAAAATCTTTCTGTGTGAGATTACATATAATTTGATTATTGCTTAGCCATACTTCTAAATCAATAAATTGTGCTTTTTTAGCCAATTGTATACCAACAGCTAATGCCTTATATGATTTATTCAAATCTGTCTTAAAATTTGATGATGCATAATTAGAAAGATAACATATTTTTAGATACATTGCATCTGGATATTTTTTTATACCCTCTAACATAAAGTCTAAAAAACCAGGTTTTATTCCTCGTTCTTTTAAGCATAATCCCTTACACCAATACAGTTTCCCCACTAATTCGTTATCATGACAATAATGTTCTAAAAGTAATCCTTTATCAATAAATTCTTCTGCAATATCAAAACGAAACAATGTTTTCTGCTGATTATAATAAAGTAAATAGATTTTTACTTGTAATTTATAAATATCACTTGTATTATTATTAGTTTTATTGATTTTTGCAATTTGATTTTTGCATAAACTATTTGCTTTCTGTAAAAGTTCGATATTTTCTTTACTACAATATAATTGTTTTTCCTTAATACTTTCAAGATACTCTATTAAAAAAAATAATGTATTTTGGCTTTCTGGTTCATTGAGGTCAAAATATTGATAGCACAAAAATAGTAGATGACTTTTGAGATTAGTCAAGTTTTGTACTTTAAGCATCTTAATGAGAGCCTTTATTTCTAATATATCAACGTTTTTATTAGCAATTAATTTAAAGCAATTTTCTTTATATTGCATTTGCACTTCTGGCAAATCCCAAAGTGTTTTATATTTTAATAGAAAATTAATTACCCTGATTTTTTCAAATTGAGGTATAGCATTATTTAATATATTTTTATAAGTACTATTTTTTACAACGATAGAATTTCCTGTTTCATCAAAAAAAGGCGTATCTAAAAGTAATTTAGCAATATTATCAGTATCAAGTACATCTTCAAGCTCTATAAGCAGCTCATAATTCAAATGTCCATCTAATAATTCTATAATAGCAGAACACCAAATAAATGCTTTTTTTTGTTTATCAGATATTTTTTGATAATATTGTTCCAAGAGATAATTTGAAAATGTACCATATTGGACTAACGGCATTTTTGATATCTCTGTTTTCGTTTTTATCCCATTCTGATTGATATAATCAAGAACATCTGTCAATACCATTAAATTGCATCCGTATTTGTAATAAACAGAATTAGCAATATCCTGTGAATTGCTTAACCTCAAATTTCTTATAATATATTCACAAGCCTCAGCTTTATTGCATTCATACATAGAATATATTGTAGCTGAAATTTGTCCTTGCGAATATTGGTGCAGCGAACGTACAAAATTTATTGATGCCTCAGTAGATTGAATAAATGGCATATTATCTACCTCAATAATAGTCTTTATTTTATCTGTTATAGCAGGAAGAAAATTAAGAAAGAACTTACTTACTTGCATTGATACTTCATTACAATTATACAAATATAATATTATTGAAATATTTGTTTTATCTAATATATTTGCAAAGAATGTTCTGACTAAATAGTTATAATGAGTTTTCTCATCAATATCAAAAAAAAGTAATTGCTTTAAAGCTATTAGATAATCATCATTTTCATTTGTTTTATCTAATATTTGCTTATTCAAATCTTCCTTGTCATCCTCAGAAAGTAATGTAAGTAATTTTGAGAAATCTAACTGAAGTAATTCCTTTGTAATTTCCAACAATAATGTTTGACTCGACCAATCAGAACCTAAGTCGATTGATATAACGGATAAATCTTCTTGATAATTTGCTAATGCTTTATCAATAACGTAGCTTTTTCCAATTCCTTTATCTCCTTCAACTATTAAAAAACAATTATCTCGGTTCAACAGATTGCATATTTCTTTTTCAGCACGTATATGTTGTGGTAAAATATAAGTATTTTCTACAATTTTTTTTCTAACATTTTTTTGTGATTGGTGGCATTGTATAGGAATTGTTTTTGAATAATCATGTTTTGAAAAATATGTAACCAAATCCTCTAATTGTTTTTTTTGTTCAGGATTACAATCGTCGTAATTAATTTCTTTTATACTTTTCTGTATCAAGGAACCGTCTATATAATTCAAGCAATATTTTTCACGCTTTCTTTGAATACTATTTAATATATTTTGTGCATCTTCAGAAAATTCCACATTTGTTACAACAAAATGAATATCACTCAAATTTATAAAATAATTAACGATAGATGAGGCAAATTCTTTTAAACCGAGAGGACCTTTTGATCGCAATTTAGCTTCTACAGTAATTGTAATATCATTTCCTCTTAATGTGATATGCAATTGTCCGTCGATTCCATGATCTCGAGTTATTGGAACCTTATCTTCTTGAAATTCTAAATTGTCATATTTTAGAATCCCCTCAATTTGAATTTTTACAATTTTTACCGCTAATATTTCAAAACCTTTCCAACATTTTTTTGTATCAAGATCTTCACTCATTTTATTTACCCTTTTTAGATATTTTACAATTGGCTGCTATATATAACCAACAGATAACTTAACATTATCATTTAATTTATTGTAACATATATAAAGCTAAACACCAACACAATTTATTAGCTAATAAGTTATCCCTCTGATTGCATTATTTTATCAATTCAGCCACAACTCTTTTTACCAGATCTACTTTATCATCAGAAATATACATGCCATACACCTTATTTATAAAATCATCTCCTAATATTAAATAATCAAGTGTACATTCTAATACACATGCCAATGTGACAAGGCAGTCTATGCTCGGACTATTTTTACCTCTCTCCCATCTACTAACCATCTCAGTACTTACATATGTTTCTTCAGCTAATTGCTCTTGTGATATGCCTTTTTTATTTCGTAAATACTTTATCCTTTTTCCAACTTCATTTATGTTATACATTAATTCTCCTGTCGCTATAGAAACGAACAAGTTGATTAATATCATATAAATATTATATTTACCTTCTGCATTATAAAATATATTTTCAAAATAAGCATAGAAAAAACGCATAAGGAAACAGATATCTATCTTCTATTCGTTTCCCCTGCGTCTTTGGTGCTACCATTTATAATGTGCCCTTATCAGGTGGGCTCTATTCTATTATAATCTAAATACACTTCCATCTAATTTGTGTTTAATCATTCCCTCTGTATATTTTTTTAAATTCATTATTCTTTTACATCTGCTACATTTAATCGCAATACCTTGAAAAACTATTATATAATCATAACCAGATTCATAATAATTCATAAGAAGTTTATTACATTGTTCGCAACGTAATTCAATTATTTTCTCTTTACTTGGTGTTCTATCGTGTGTTCGCACTAAACATAATTGCTTCAAATATAATTGTCTTTTTTCTTTATTCATTTTTCTCTCCCTTAATTTATAATATATTGTAGTATAAATTAAAAATTGGAGAATACTATTATTTTGACCTAATTATGTTTTTTCTTCGTTAAACTATATAGAATTGCTAATATCATATAATATTTTTAAAATTTCTTGCATTCTACTCATTTGCTTAGGCTCTAGTGTTTCCAACACACATATTATTTTCTCTGATGTCCTATGCTCTTTATCTTCCCCCAATAATATATAATCACAACTTACTGATAAAACCTCAGACATTCTCTTCAAAATATCAACTGAAAAACCTTTTTTACCAGTTTCTATTTCATATAAAAATTTGGATGATATGTCTATTTTTTCTGCAAAATATTCTCTTGTATAATGCTGAATTTCTCTAAGTTCCCTTATTCTTTCTCCTATCTGTGAATCTAGCATATAAAAACCTCCGTATGTTAAGTACATTATATTATTAACATACTTTTTTAAACCTTCTATAATTCTTATATTTATTACCGTATGTTCCTAATGCATATATAAATAGTATACATAAATATTTTTTAAACTTTCATAATTTTTATCCAATTATTTTTATTTTTTATCCAATACATTTTTTAATAAATATATCTTAATTTTTTTATTTTCAATATTAACTTAGCTATAAAATAACTTGATTAAATCAAAAAAAATGACAATCCCTCTATATATGTTAATTTATATGTACACAGGAGGTACTTATGAAAAATTTAAATATATATTTAACAGGAAAATGCCATTTAAGTAATTATCAAGCAGCTCAAGTTGTATTTCTTTTAAAGACAATTTTATCAGAATTAAGCAAGCTATTGATTATGGCAATATTATTTCGTAGACAAATTATCTACTATTTGTTTGGTTTACTTGTAATGATTTTTTTACGCTGTACAATGGGAGGTCTTCATTTCTACAGATATTCCCAATGTTTATTAGCATCTATCATATATATATGGCTTTCGATAATTGTTATGCCACATATATTGATATACAAATATGTGGAAATTATATTGATGATATTTTCTATTTTAATATGCTATTATATTGGTCCTCTTCCATCCAAATATAGACCTCAATATAGCAAACAATATTTAACAAAAATGCGGCTTTTCACATCAAAATTTATATTTTTGTATACTTTAATATTATATATAATTCCAAGGTCAAAATTTTTATCTGTAGGATTTTGGATTATTATATTACATTCGCTTCAATTAGTTATTGCGAAAATACTTTCGAAAGGAGAAAAAAATGTTAGATAATTTATTTTGTTCTTTAGCAGGCTTATCATGGATATTAAAAGACAATATGGTTAGTCTACTGCTTTTTGGTGAATACCCATACCCTGAAGAAAAAGACTTTCAATAATAATTATATCTTTGTATTGTAAAAAGGTAGCTGATTCATTTAGAATCAGCTACCTTTTTTTATTATCAAAATAAATTCAATCCAATTTTTATCTCCAATAGTACAATTATTACAACATATACAACAGCCTAATTTTTCACATAATTCCTTAATGCGAAATAATCCAAATCCCCTTCCTTTACCTTTATTACTATAACCACAATCAAACCAAGATAAAATAGCCTCGTTATCTACATATGTATTGGGATTCCTAATAACAAATTCATAAGCATTATTTATTTTATGAATCTCAAATAAGATAACTTTATCATTATTAATAATCACTGCTTCAATTGCATTATCAATAAGTATTCCTAGCATCTCTATAACATAATATATCTGAACATCTAATGACTCTATTAGTGTATCAGCTTTGTAATCAATATTAATATTTATATTAATTGCTTCTTCAAATTTCTGATACAAAAATCCTGATAATACCTGATCACCTAGTGTTAATATACTATTATACTTGTTATCATCAAGCAATCTTTTACAATATCTTTCCTGAGCTTCAACTAATTTATCATATGTTTTATATGTATAATGTGTTGCAAATATAGCTTCTATATGATTTTTAAATGCATGTTGACGAATTCTAACATTATGTAATAATTTTTTATATTCATCATTGCCATTTTTTACAATTATATTTACAGTATCATTTAATTTTTTTATTTCTAATTCATTTATATACCATTTTGTAGTCATAATAACTAAAATTATAATCACCGGAATAGAAAAAACATAATATTGTATCTGTATTTCATTATATAATTTTTTATGTAACCATAATATGAATACAATACTAAATATATATGTTGATATCAATATAACTATTCTATTTTTATTTAATATGCTTATCTTCAAATTATTAATTTTTATTTTCGGAAATTTCCAATAAATGATACCTAGCATAAGTATATTACCTAATGCATTTCTCAATTCAATTCTATTATATAAAAATATATTAACTATACTTATGCATAAAAACTGCAATATTGTTAATATAATAATATAAATACAAACGCTAATAATTGCCTCAAGAATACTACTTTTGAATTCGATAATACAGTATATACATAAAATCATATATCCTATCATCGAATATATACCACTGATATGATAAAAATTTATAAATTCAAGTACTGCCAATATCCCCATAAATGCCAAAATTGTATATAAATTGATTTTTAATCTTTTGTTATAAATACAGTGAATACATAATAATGAAGAAACAATTTCTACTATCAAAATAAAATGTATTAACATTTTACATCAATCTTTCTTTGATGTATTTTTTAAACATTATTCCAATATCAATTTTGCCATAACTATTCTTAAGTTCTATTATCCGATTCGGAATATCTACTTTATAAATATAATCTTTATTAATCACTGTATTTCTACTACATTGTATAATTTGATCAGTATCTACATCTTGTAATAACTTTTTTATTGTTAAATATGGAACTTTAAAAATATCTCCTTGTTTCTTATATATATACATTGTGTGATTATTGCATTCAGCATATACAATTTCATCTATATCTACGGCTAATATTATACCATCACATCTATAGTATAAGGTTTTGATAGAATTAATTTCCCCTGGAAATTTTAAACATTCTTCTATTATTTTTTTTACATTTTTATTATCAAAAGGCTTTTCTATAAACTTATAACAATGCAAATTTTCATAAGTATATGATTTAGCATCTTCTAATGATGTAATAAATATAACTGGAGTAAATTCATAATATTGAATTTTTCTTATATTGTCTATAAACTTCAACCCCGATGTATCTCCAGGATGTTTTATATCTAATATTATATCCACAATAAACAAATCAATCCTATTCTCCATTGCACATAAGTATGCATCTCTAATATTGTTAAACATTTTTATATCTAATTTATTGTCTATCTCATTAATTAATCCAGCTATGTGTATAAGCGCTGCATCATTATCCTCTAATATAAGTATTTTTTTATTCAACTAAATCTCCTATTTAAACGAATAATATTTTTATAATACTAACTATTTTTTCTCTGTCTTCTTTTTTTATTTCATCTAATATATACAAAATTGTATCCAACATACAATTTTCAGTTCCTATAATTACAACTGGCAGTATTTTAAAAGCTTCATACATTTTAGAAATTATTTCACTATCTGGTAATTTTTTACCATTTTCTAAATCTCTTAGTTTTTTTACATCAATACCAATTATATTTGCCATCTTTATTTGTGTGTAGCCTTTTAGTTTTCTAACCGTTAAAAATATATTATTAGGTTTTGTATTTTGTTTAATAAAAGATACATACTTCATTTCCTCTAATAAAGCTTCATACTGCAGATTAAATTCTTCTTTATTGCTTAATTCAATAACTGTATACATTATTTGTAAAATACATTTCAAGCTATTAATGTTTGGTTTCTCTATAAAATCCAATGATATAAGCTTTTTATTTTTACCAGTATATATATAATTTACATTCAATCCCAAATCAGACATACTTTTTATTTCATAATAACTAAATCTTCTATACTGTCCAAGTTCTGCTTTTCCATAATTACTCTGATCCATATGAAGATATCTACTCATATCTACCTTAGTTATAGATAGCCTACCTCTCTCTTCCCTTAATCTTTTCAAAACATTTTCATATACAAGATTACTCATGGGTAATGTTCCTTTTAACTATAATTCTATATCACCCATTTTAAGTTTAATTATCGCCCTATTTTACACCTATTTTGACCACAGTGTATTTTAAACCACTTTTGTACATATATAATTTCAAATTTACCGATGTCTTAGAACTGTTAGCTACATAAGAATATATTAATTCTTTTATTGCCTGCATTTAACCGATAACTCACATATTTATTATCTTGATTACAGTTTTGAGATTTTTATATTATAATAAATATTCAGAAAATAGACAGTTTAAAAATATCCAGAATTATCCACTAAAGACAGAATGTGACAGTCATTATCACTTTGAACATTCTGTCATATGTGAATAATAGTTTTTTAAAAAGTTATCCACCATCATAATGACGAATACAATATATGTTGCACTTATAGGTAATCTTTATTTGAATCATAACTCTATTTTTACCTATTTTAAGCCAACGCATAAACCTATTTTACACCTATATGAGACTAACACATTGCAGTGCCATTAAAAAAATAGCTATCGTACTAGCTAATATCAACCAGCACGATAGCTATTTCTAAACAACGAAACCATCCATCACAAATTTGCTTTTTTATTATTATTTACATATTTATCACCCGATCAAATGTATCAAAAACATCTCTCCTATGACTGACCATAATCACTACCTTGTCTTTCATTAATTCTCTCAATGCTTGATTAATCATTTTTTCACTGTGAACATCTAATGCGGACGATGGTTCATCCAATAAAAGAATGGCTGAATCTTTTAAAAATGCTCTTGCTATTGCAATTCGTTGCTTCTGACCAACCGAAAGATTGTTTCCGCCAGCAACCAATGGTGTATCATATCCCTGTGGAAATGTACGAATAAATTCATCTGCATAAGCCTTTTTTGCAGCATGTATCATCTTATCCTCCGTAATATCTTCCCTACCAATTCCACCAATCATAATGTTTTCACGTATAGTTCCCTCAAAAAGATAATTTCTTTGCGGAATATATGTAAAGATCTGTCTTAATTGAATTGGGGAATACTCCTTAAGCTCTCGTCCATACAACTTTATAGAACCATCTATCTTTTGATAAAAGCCCAGCATCAGCTTAATTAAAGTACTTTTGCCGCATCCAGATTCTCCCATGAGTATTACTTTTTCTCCATTCTTAATACATAAAGAAAAATCATTAAATATTAGTTTCTCTCCATCATAAGAGAAAGTAAGTCGCTTTATCTCTACAGGCGTTGCCTCGTTCATCAATGACAATGTTTCCTCTGCCTGCAACTCCTCACAATCCATCTCAAGAAAATCAAACACCCTCCCGGCTTTTACCAAAGATGCGGACAGTGTAGTAAGTGCAGACCCAAAACCTTGAATCAATGTGCTAACTCCCATTTGAAGTGATACAATTGCCATAACTGTTCCATAATCTATTTTTCCACAGGAAACCAAATAAGCTCCTACTCCAATTGTTCCAAAGCTTGCAAAAATTCCTAAAAAAAATGTTATCATCTCAAGCCCCCCGGCCCGTTTTGCTCTCTGCCACCCATCTTGCAAAAGCTTTTCATTTTCATTATAAAAAAAATTACAAACAATTGCTGCACCTTTATACATTTTAAGTTCAGTAAAACCAAACAATATGTCACTTAAATGTGTAGTGAGATGCGAGATCTTTTTCTGAATACCCCTATCCATTTCTTTTATCTGCTTATTAATCCGAATTGAAAGAAATACAGTTACAAGACAAAAGCTAACAGAAACCAACATAAGCAATGGACTATAAATAAGCATTGCTATAATAGAGATTAAGCCATTAACCAATCTTCCAAACACCCAAAAAACATGTGAAAAATAACTATCTTTAAGAGAATTGGCATCCCAATTCAGTGTCTTAAGAGCATCTCCACTATGATTTTTCTCATAATAATCCATGTCCAACTTTAAAAGCTTATCAAAAAGTCGTATTTTAATGTCAAAAACGATTTTTCGTACAATCTTTATTTGAAAATATCTTCTGTACGGAGCCAGACAATTCAAAACTACAAGCACAATACATAAAACTACCGCACGCTGAAATATCTTTATATCTTCATATTCCAACGCATTAAAAATTAATTTATTCATATATGGATAGGCAAAAGTTAATACAGCAGAACTGACCAAGGTAAATAGAAATACTGTCCAATAAGCAGTTTTATACTTTCCTATGTAAGAAAAATATCTTTTTAATTCTTTCATCTGCTAACACCTCCTGACAAAATATATTCATTATACATTCTCCAATAAACACCCTTTTTCTGTATAAGTATTGTATGCGTTCCTGATTCTACAATTTTTCCTTCCTCCAGTACAATAATTTCATCATAATCCACAATAGTATTCAGACGGTGTGCAATGGTAATCAATGTCTTGCCTTCGGAAATTGCCAAAAGTGTTTGGTTTACATACTTTTCTGTTTTCTCATCCAATGCAGAGGTAGGTTCATCTAATAAAAGTATCGGTGTATCCTTTAAAATAGCTCTTGCAATAGCAAGTCTCTGTCTTTGCCCTCCGGATAGATTACTTCCCCATTCCTCTAACAAAGTATCATATCCTTGCGGCAATTCCATAATAAAATTATGACAGCCAGCTTTCTGTGCTGCATCTACTATTTCTTCTCTAGTGGCTTCCGGTCTGCCAATACGAATATTATCTAACACACTCATAGGAAATATCACAGTCTCTTGAGCAATTAAGGACAATTGTTCTCTTACACTATTAGGCGCTATGTCTGAGAAAGAATTTCCATAGAAACAAATTTCTCCCGAATCTACTTCATTTTGTCTACACATCAACCTCATAATAGTACTTTTACCGCAACCACTTTTTCCAACTAATGCAATTTTCTGCCCCTCCTGAACAGCCAAGTTAAATTGTTCCAAAACAGGCTTATCGTTTTCTGACTCTATATATGAAAAAGATACATTCTTAAATTCAAATACCTTTTCGGAATACTTGTTAAACCTTTGCATATTCCTCTTGTTACATTCTATAGGAATATCCAGAATTTCTAAAACACGATTTGCAGATATCATTGCCATCTGTGTCCTAACAACTAATTGATATGCATATACCAGTGGCTCGTTTATCTTGTTAATTCCACTGATAAAAGCTACAAGAATACCAATTGTAAACACACCTTTCAGTGCAAAATACCCTCCTACACATAATGCAATAGCCGTAGGAGCTTCCCGAATTAAGGCTGACAATGGTTCAATATTGTATTGCCATAAATCATTTTTATTGGAAATATCTAATGTTTCTTTCAATGCATCATAATACTTTTTCTGCATTCTCTCCTGCAAATTATAGGACTTAATTACATCTACACCATCAAAGACCTCCTGTATATGATTATTCGTCAGACCAAGTTTTTTAACATACTCTGTTTGTGCCATTTTTACCGGTTTTAGTAACTTAATACTAATAGGTACCATAATAAATAACGGACCAAGACATAATACAGCAAGCAAAGGATTCATAGCAATCAAATATACTGTAAATACAGTTACTACAATAGGTACATACAAACAATCCTTAAAATAAGTCTCCATGTATCCAGATACAACTGCAATATCCGAAGACAATCGTTCCATAATGTCTCCGAAATTCTGTTTTTCCATATCACTAGGTGCAACCCTCATAATATGATTTACCGTATCTCGGCGCAAATCTCTCAAAATGACTGATTTAAAGGCTCCTGCAGTCCGAACCACAAGATAATTGGACAACATGCCTACCAAGATTGCTACAACAGCTTGAGCAATCAATATCCACAAGGAAAAATCTGCTCCCTTCGAAATTGACAAGTCAATTACCCGTTTTAATAAATCGACTATGTATACATTAGCCATTGAACACCCAAAACTCGACAGCGTAATAACCATAATCCACGCCCAATAATTCTTTACATATCCTATCATACGTTTCATTCTTTACATTACCTCTTTTATTTGTTATACTTTTTACAATATATCAACAATTAATTTCTATAACAATTGCAGATATGCAGGATTTTTATATACTTTTTGCAATATCACGAATTCCATTTTACAGAATTTGTGGTTTCTACAATATACATTTGAAGGAGGATTTTTAATGCCTCAGCAAGATCGTCATAAAGAGCGTATCATTCCTATTGAATTTAATTTTTATGATAAATTGGACAACCTCCCACTAAAGGAGCGTTGCTCTGTAGTTTTAATTACTTGCGGATCAGCAACATGTAAAATAAACAGCTATATTCGCAAATTAAATTCCCCTTGCGCAATATGCCTGTCTCAATATGATACCATAGAACTCATTCACTGCGACAATCTCAGTGCCAAATCCTTTCATTTCGATCCTTGGTATATAAAAGCATGCCTTTGTTTTGATAACCTTGAAGACTCAGTTGATATTGATTCCCAATATACCTATGATCGTACAAAGCTCTATATGTTTACCAAACATACTGAGTTTTTTCAAGGAATTATTACTCTTACACCACAAAATTATATTCATATCAATGAGCTTATGTTGATAATTGGTGCGGAAACCTATTCCCAAAGCGATGGATTCTGGACCTGTAGAATTCGCAGATTGCTTCTGCAACTTTTAAATAGTCTATATGATATTTTTGCAGACCAACGAAAACTTAAATTCTTTGAAATACAGGAAAGCTACAATCCGGCAACAATTTGTGCAGAATACATTCACAACCATTATGCCGAAAATATTACCCTTAGCACTTTATGCGAACTAGTGAATCTCAACCGAACCTCCTTAAATCAAAAATTCAAGACACAGTTTTCCTGTACCTGCATAGAATACTTACTAAACTATCGCTTGAAAATATCTCAGGAACTGCTATCCAACAGCAATATGAAAATACACGAAATATCAGAATGCTGCGGTTTTAAATATGACAGCTACTTTATCAAGCAATTTACAGCCAAACTTGGAATATCACCAGCAATGTATCGCAAGAATCCACTAACATACTCTGCCTACGATGGAAACAAAATTAGAAAAACGGGAGTATGACCGCTCCCGTTTTCTAATCACCTTACTTGTGAGAAATATGTTGTTATTTTCTTAACCCAATTTATTAGTCTATTCAGACTAATTATCCGAAAATGCCATTAATAACTCTCCAATTGTATCATATACGGAGAAATCCAACTCGTCATCTCCTAACACCACACTATAATAATCTTCTAAATCAACAATCAAAGAAACAAATGACAAAGAACTAATCTCTAACACACTTAATAAAGTATCCTCTGTTATTGTATCTTGATATTGTGTATATTTTTTTATTATTTCTTTTATTGTTTTATCCATCATTCTAGTCAACTCCTGTACAATCGTTCAAAATAATATCCATAACATTTTTATAGTGACTATTTAAATAAAAATGTCCTCCCGAGAACTCCTTATACTCTACAACTCCTGTAAAATAATTGTTCCAATTACTTATTGTTGTTAATATCGTATCATCCGTCTTACTCCAGAATATCCTCGCATGTATATCTAATTTAACTGGCTTCAGACATAAGTACTGTTCCAGAAGATTGAAATCCTTTTTTATCCTGTTCAAATAAATTTTTGCGAACCTTTTATCTTGATAAATATCACTATTTTCATCTCCGATACCTAGTAAATGTTGTAACAATTCGTCATCAGAAAAGTTATATGAATGTTGAGATAACGGTTCATCCCTCGATGATATATAAAGGTGTGTTGGCAATTTGATTGTTTTTTGTATCATACTAACACATACTTCATATGCCAACAGACCACCCATACTATGTCCAAAAAGTGCATAGGGTTCCTCACTAATATACATACAAATTTTATGTAAGACTTCTTCGCGCAGCTCGTCAAAACTTTCTGCTATTTTTTCTTTTTTATACTTTCCCCTCCCATTGTACTCTATAGGAACAATATCAATATTTTTGTTTTCTGTATATGCTATAAATTTATCAAAGTATCTGGAGTCTCCTCCCGCATGCACTAAGCAAAATAACTTCATAAACTTCCTTCCATTTCAATTAACCTATACCGCCTGCTTCTTACACAACGATATGCCCATAATGTTACACATTTCCCATTCCGGAAGTATTATTTCTCTTATTTTCTTTTTACTTTTTAGCGGAACCTCAATAGCATAAACATTTCCTTTCTTCACTTTTCCCTTTGACATAAAATCTAATGTCAATACTATCTCCTCCCCGAATAAAGACTTATGAGAACCTGAGTTAGTTAGCGCAAAATTAGCATCTTCCTTAGAATCATCCTCATACAATACGGTTAGACACCCTGCATACCCCTTATACACAGCAAATCCCATAAGCATTATACTACTATAAATGTCCAAATCTATTGCAATACTTTGCCCCTGACAAGAAATATTATCAAATTCCTCAGAATAAATATCCGGCATTTTGAACTGCATATTCTTATAAGTAATTTGTGCCGTGGGTCGTACATTATCAGATATATAATACTCTATTTCTTTAATATTGAAATTTGCTTTTAGTTCGTTCTGCGAGTTATGAAATGCACAATTATTAAAATATTCTCTTAAATCTATTTCAACAATCTCAAAACTAGTATTATCTTCTTTCTTTATATAATTTGTGCTTAAGAGCGTATTGTCTAAAATATTCTGTATTTGATCTCTTATTTTTCTTTCCTGTGTTGCTAAATTTCGTATTTTCTCGGCAACATTCTTTTTAGCAACTAAAAAGCTATCTCTACTTCTGCAGCATCCCTTTATAAGCATATATCTCATCCTTATCCATGCTTGGGCATTTTGTTGAAACAAATCGGAAATTAAATTTAATGAATCTATTTCATATTTGTTTGCCATATACTTTAACACATCTACCATACATAACCGAAGACGACCTATATAATCCAGTCCAGAAATCAATGGATGAAATCTAAGGGTTTCCATATCATATTCTTTCCCTTCGGAATCTATTGATATATCAAACTTTTTCTCAATTATTTCAGCAAAATAATATATGGAATCAAACATATCGCCTATATCATCTCTTCTTTGAACCTTATCCAACATCGTTTTTAGCACCGTATTAATTTCAACATCCGTAGCCGCATTTCCAACATCAAATTTTTCAATACTTAACAATATCTTCTCCAGCTCTTTTTTCTTCAATTGTACAACGTCAAATGTCCATGGTGGATCTAAAATATAAACATTTTCTACATCATAACCTATCAACAGAACAGGATGTTCATGTGCAGTTTCTGGGTTCATATAAGTTCTATGATAAGGCAAGCCAATCGAAAAAACATTTAATACAACAGGAATATTATCTGCCATACTGTTATATATATCATTTAAATAATCAGCAAAAGCACTATGAGTTAATAATTCAGCATTAATACCAAAATAGTTATTCAAACAATATTCCAAGGTGTTTTCTTCTAGATTAATATATTCATCTACTGTTTTGACATTATTTAAATTTACTCTAAACCCCCATGAAGAGGACAACAGCAACATATAATCTCTGCCAATATAATTGAGAAAGGTAGCATATATGTCTTCTTTCATTCTAAGTGCTGGTGTCCGAATTGGTTTAATATTAAGTATCATTTTGCCTCCACTCTTCTTCAAACTTTAAATAATAATGTATACATTTTTCTAATAAATTTCTTTGTAAACTAACTGCTTTAATTCCATTCTATTTGTCCGGAATGTTTCTTTTTCTCCGTATCCAACGCAAATCACCGCCATAAGTTCATATGTGTTAGGAACATCTATTATCACATTTACTTCTGCTTCCATTTTTAAAATTTCTCCAATCCAACATGTTCCAATCCCCATCGACGACGCCTGTAAACAAATATTCTCAATTGCTGCACCAATTGCTTGTAAATCCTTCTTGTAATTATAAGAACTTTCCTTATCTAAATAGATTAAAAGGTATGTATCAGCATCTCTCATCCAATCCTTATATATTGAACAGTCTGCAATTCTATTTTTTATTTCCTTTTCCCTTACGATAACAAATCTCCATGGTTGTCCATTTTTTCCTGACGGAGCCCATCGTGCACCTTCCAATATAGTATAAACATCTTGTATAGAAACAGATTTTGGTAAATACTTTCTACAACTTTTTCTGTTTTTAAGTAGTGAATGAATTTTCTTCACGTGCTAAACATCCTCCAGTTATTAGTCTCTGCATAATTTCTATTTGTCTTGTAGAGATTTGTCACCTCTCACTAATTTACCTGATGCATTTCTCTTCAATACATCTACAACAGCTATTTTATCCGGCAATAAATGTCCTGGTAATATTTCAGATAGCAGTTTCCACAGTTCACTTTCCGTTACTACCTGTTTTAACACGATATCAACATGAATTTGTTCAGTGGCATTGCATTTAACTCCATATGCGACACAATTCTCTACATATGAACATCTCAATAGAATGCTTTCAATTTCCCTAGGATATATGTTTAACCCTGCTTTTATAATCATGTCATCGGATCTTCCCAATATATACAAGTTATTGCTTGAGTCTTTGTATCCCATATCTCCTGTCCACAAATAACCATCCCTAATTTTGTTATTAGTTTCTTGCTGTTCCTTATAATATCCCAACATAACAGATTTTGATTTTACAACTACATGGCCAGGTTTGCCTTTTTCAACATCGTCCCCATTGTCATCAACTATCCTAATCATTGTATCCACCAGTCCAATACCTACTGATTCCGGGCACTCATCAAACTTGGAAGGTGGTAAAAAACTTACTCTGGGGGAATTCTCTGTCAATCCATAAATATTGTATATATCAGCTTTTGGAAATACCTTTCTGATATTGGCAGCAATTTCTTTAGATAAACACTCTCCACTCAAAGCCATTTTACGAATACTTCTATTTATTTCTGTTCCTCTATACAGCCTTGATAATTGATTAAAAATTGTAGGAGTTCCACACATAACCTCAATATGCAAATCGTCAAGCGTCTTTTTTATCAGAAATGGATCATACTTTCCACTGTAAAATACCAAGTCTAATCCATTAACTAATGACACTAAAAGTTCACCTGTTAGAACAGCACAATGGTAAAAAGGGCGCGATATTAAAATTTTTTCTTTTTCTTTTATATCAAAATATTTCTGTATTGCTTGTATATTAGATATTAATCCTTGTTCGCTAATCATTACACCCTTGGGAGTACCCGTTGTCCCTGAAGTACACATGATTAAAGCTACGTCTTGTAGATAATCTTTTTCTGGGCTATGCATGATAGATGGTTGTTTCTGAACAATAATATTATATACTGGAATTTCAAAAAGACTTTCATACTCCGCAGAATCAATAACTGCTATGTCCGGCTGCGTTCTTTCTATTATTTTCATGCAATGCTCTTTTCCATAATTTTCAGACATAATTATGGGTACTACTTTTGCCTTTAAACAGGATAAAATAATTGCACATTCATTAGCCTTGTTTTTACACAAAATTGCACACTTTGTTTTTGGTAAAAGTAGACTTAGAAATTTATCATATAAATCATTAACATTACAAATCAGATGTTCGTATGTAAATTGTCCTCCTGATTCTAAATCTATAATGCAAGACTCTTTATGTTTATATATATTAGTCTCCAAAAAGTTCCATAGCATAAACATCACCCTAAACTTTCTACTACTAATTCAATTACACTATCTACTGTTGAAAATCTACTCTGTGAAAGCATTGAATCATCAAATCTTATATTAAATTCTTCTTCCAGTAACACAACAAGTTCAACGTTTTTCAAGGAATCATACCCTAACTCATTTAGTGTCATTCCTTTTTGAACAACAATACCTGTATTTACAGCTTCTCCAATTACTTTGATTACTCTCTCATCTACATTGCTCATATATAATATCCATCCTTTCTAACGCTTTTTTCTTAACATCTTTTTGAATATTTATTGCTTCACGAATAAGGGTAATTACTTTGCCTAAATCGTAGCTTTTTCGAATATTCATATACTCTAACCTTAAATATATATTGTCAATTCTTTTTATTTCATCCTCGATAAAGTTACTTGTTCCATATGAACAGAAGAACGCCTGCAATCTCTTTACTACAACCCGGTAAATTCCTACACTATCTCTTATTTTCTCAAATGCAAGATATAAATCTCCGTTTAACAAAGTCTCAGACTTTAACTTTTGTTCTAGTTGAACTACTTTTTCCCTGTCGATTACAGATCCAATATTTTTATTAATAACTCTGACAACAAGGGCATGTTCTCTTCCTGCATATTTTTGTAATTCACTGTATTCAAGATCACCTGTAATATATGGACGATCATTTACATAGGCATACCTTCCATTCGTGTTTTTATAACACATAATATAATGGTCCCTTCGCCATGTATTGATATTCAACAATTCTTTGGTAGCACTTTCTTTCAACTCCATCAGGAAAATATCTCCTGGTTCAATTCTTTCTATCTCTTCTAAATTTAGTTGAATTAATCCCAACATCCCATCGTTAATCAATGTAGTTTGAATCCGCTCAATAAACTTAATAGAGCTATACTCCTGCCCTTCAAAAAGAAGATAATTTAATATTTCCTCGATGTCATAATAGCTTTTATAGAAAATTTTCGGCCAATCGGATGTATCTTTGCACAAAATATATATGATATAATCTTCAACACAAGACAATCCATATTCATTGTGAAAATAACTTTCCTGAAATTTCATATCTCGCCTCTACTCCTCTGCTACCAAATATGTTGCTCTATAATTTGCAGGACATTCTCTTTTTGACTATCACTATAAAAATGACCACTTTTAAAATGGAAAAATGTGATTTCCTGCGTAGTATATTCTCGCCAATCTCTAATATCGCCCTTTATACTGATATCGTCTGTTCCATAGAAACTTAACATATTTATCGGAAGTGCAATATTATATTGATTAGCATTATATGTATTCAATACTTGATAGGCATCCTTCATTCTGTTTGAATGAATTCTCATACCTCGTAACTCATCAAATATTTTTAATCTTTGCAAATAAATCGTTTGTATTTTTATCACATATTATATGCCTATCATTTTGTAAGACATAATATTTTACTCTTTTTGAATTAGCTCAAGAGCCTCTATTCTATTTCTTCGTTCAAACCATTCAATAAAGCTACAATTATAACTATACAGCTTATTTTCTATTGGATTATAAATCTGTTTCATAAAAGTTAAATCATTAGGACATATACTTACTAAAAGTTTTTCAATATTTACTACTTTGTATAACCGTGGAAATATCTCTCCTGTGTTATATATTGCGTAATAACATTCTTTATTTAGTCCCAAATAATTTATTCTATTTATTAATGCACTTACTCGTTTGTCATCTAAATAGCGATTAAAAATAACATTTATATCACTAAACTTATATAATAATAAATCTTTTCTACGATTTACCCAATCATATACCGTTGCTTCCTTATATAAATGACAACATAAATGTATAATAAAATCATCCATATTTAAGGTTTTGAATGTAACTTCTTCGTATACAACATCCTCTGTATTACCTAATAATTCTTTAACTATTTTTGTTTCTTTTTCCGGCTTGTAATCAATCGAAAAGTTTAAATCAATTACTAACGGTTCTCCATTCTGTATTTTTACAAACGGAATGGTTTCACCAAAATTTAATTTTGCAAATATTATATCTTTTCTAGTTGCAGGTATAATTCCTCTTCCAGATACAAATTCTCCTTGTACAAAACCATTTCTGATTAACATATCCTGACATTTCGATACATTTTCTTCTTCAACCAATATATCAATGTCATTTGATGTTCTCATTCCTTTTTCATATACACATGTATTTAAAAAAGCACCTTTTAATAAAGCATATTTAAAATCTATATTTTTCATGATTCTCGAAATATATTTTACATTTTCACAATAGTTCTTATTTCTTTTAAGATTATTTTCATAAACGATTTTGAGAATTTTTAACACTTCATTTGATATATTTATTTTTGGATCATTCATAAGATTTCTATAAGCAATACCTGCAATTCTATTTATGCAGATCTCTCCTAAAAGCAATTCTAAATCTTCTTTTTGTAAGTTAAACTCTTCTTTTGGCATGGTCGCATCAGCTAAATGAAATAACAAATTTCCCATAATAAGCCCTCTATATTTTCGTAATATTTTATAAAAAATGGAACTTTATACTAATCACATTGTATTACCCAATAGTAAATTTATTACCCACTCCTATTATTTAAAACTGCAAATAATTAATTCATGGCTTGTTTTTTGTAATAATCCATTTTGAAGAATCATAGCTTATCTCATATTTTTAATAAACCAATTATTGTTCACAAAAGTCTGCACATAAGGTATAATGTTTTTAATCACAAACAAATAATTGACCATAACAAAACATCGTTGATTTTTGCGTAAACAAATATATTGAAAGATGAGTATGTATTCAACCTAACATCCTAAACAAACACAAAATTCATGGAAAAGATTGCTACATAGAATAATCTGTGTATGGTGAGTATTTAAGCTCGCTTCAATATCCACCATTCCAATCAAAGCGCTAACGGAAATGTTATGCTGCGATAGGCTCTTTACATGAATAGGGCATATGATAGGATGTTCTACTTAAGCAATCATGCCAATAAGAACAGGATTGCCGCTTTGCCTCGAATAGATATTCCGTGATGGCTCAAGTCAAGAGCACCATGGCATAATGTTTCTGCAGGCAGCATTAAATAGCTGTACATCTCCGGAATGGTGGCTCTCAAAGTAAGTCGGAATACTCATTTTCGGAAATTTAGAACACCTTTTCCAGGGTTGAGTAGAATTATCTGACTAATGCTCAAGCGGATCGCTATTCCATGCTCTGTCATAATACCTGTAGGCAGTCGCTGTAATTTTCGTAAGTACTAGATTCTATTCAGTTATCATGACACCATTCATCGACTTTTATATTTGAACATTCTTGTGTGGTGATACATTTCTAGTGGTCTTCTCTTGCCAAAATAGTAGTACCATTCAAAACGGACTGACTGCTACACGGTAAGCGCTCAATAGGTTCTTTCCAGACTTAGTTGATAATAACGTGATTTTGCTTTATAATTATTGGAGGATGGTGATATTATGAAGCAAGCATTTATACAAAATTTAGACAA